>JAOAUI010000316.1 GCA_030157685.1 Ferruginibacter sp.
TTGTTTTTTGCTGTAACAGAATACGGTTCTTTTTTGTTTTCAGAATTTCCAATGCATCTGCATCATAAGATGGTGCAATCAACACTTCAAAAAATATTTCATTGATAGCATTGGCTGTTGCTACATCAACCGCCGCATTGCAAACCAATACACCTCCAAATGCACTCTCCGGATCGCCGGCCAGTGCTGCATTCCAGCTTTCTTTTACTGTTGCCCTTGATGCAATACCGCAAACATTGGTATGTTTGATGATGGCAAAAGTTGTACTGTCGAATTCACCGATGATCTGCACCGCCGCATCCACATCAACCAGGTTATTATAAGATAATTCTTTGCCGTTCAGTTTGTCAAATATCTCATCGGTATTACCGTAAAACACACCTTGTTGATGAGGGTTTTCGCCGTAGCGTAAAACCGTTTTCTCTTTATTAAAAGGGTTGATAAAATCAGACTGGTTAAAATAATTAGAGATAGCCATATCGTAACCGGTGCACACATCAAATGCCTTGATGGCAAATATGCGGCGTTGCTCCAGGGTTGTTTCGCCTTTTTGTTCTTTTAAAATTCCTTCAAGCAACACATAATCCTGTTTGGCAGCAACCACCACTACCGAGGCATGATTTTTTGCAGCAGCCCGTATCATGGATGGACCACCAATATCAATTTTTTCGATGATCAGTTTTTCATCAGTTGTTGATGCTACTGTTTCTTCAAATGGGTACAGATCAACAATAACCAGGTCAATCTCAGGAATATGGTATTGCTGCATTTCGGCAACATGCTCTGCATCTTCCCTTTTACCCAAAATACCGCCAAATACAGACGGGTGCAAGGTTTTAACCCTGCCACCTAAAATTGAAGGATAGGTTGTGAGTGATTCAACCGGTACACAGGGAATACCTAATTCTTCAATAAATTTTTGTGTACCACCTGTAGAATAAATGGTAATACCCAGCTGGTGTAACTGCTGCACAATATTCTCCAATCCATCTTTGTAAAAAACTGAAATAAGGGCGGCCTGAATTTTTTTCTGCATTTGCTTTGCTTAAATTGGCTGCATTAAGAAATTGCAGCCGGTAAGTGTATAATTTCGCCGCAAATTTACAGATTTAAACTGTGCAAATTGTATGCGTGTATTTTAAATTATAGCTGATTAAATCTATTATATAGTTAAAGCGGTTACAAAACCTTGTACTCTTAAGCTCCCCTCTCCTTTGGAGAGGGGCTGGGGGTGAGGTCAAAACTGATTATTTGATAAAAGGCATTTCGGATTTTTCCTCTGCAGGAGGTTTTCGGTAGCCATTTAAGCGTATTTCGGCCCTGGCATTTTTAAGAATTTGCTGCGGATTTTTTGCCGCATTGGCCGGCCTGGTTATACCATAACTTTTTACCTCCAGTATTCTTGCGCTGTTAACCTGGCGTGAGAGCAGGTAGTTTTTTACAATCCCGGCTCTTTCTTTAGCCAGTTGCTGGCATAATACGTAAGAACCTTCGGCAAGGTTTGCATGGCCATCAATGGAAATGGTAAGCTCAGGATTTTCTCTCAATAATTTACTCACACTATCAAGCACGTTATAGGTAACAGACGTTAACCCCCAGTCACCAATAGCAAATGGCACAGCTATGGCTCCTGAATCGGGGCAGCCTTCAAAGTCGCTCAGCCCAAAAACATCGGGGCACTTATCTTCATCATCGGCAATACCATCTTCATCTTTATCAAAAAATTCTTTCTTTTTTGGTGGTGGTGGATATACCAATCGTAGCTCTGCCCGGCAATTAACCCATAACCCGTTCTTGTCTTTGTTCACATATTTTTGCCGGGTTCTTCCATAGGCTTTCAGGGAATTGATTCTCGTCACAGCAATCCCTCTGCCCAATACATAAGTTTGTATAAACAAAACCCTGTTTAATGAGAGGTAATAACATACCGTATCAGAGCCTTCATCTTTGTAGGCGTAGCCATCAATCGAAAGCGTAATATTGGTGTCGAGCAGTAAGATACGTATGATGCTGTCCAGTGTTTCAAGTGTGTATTCATGAAACAGAGCAGATTGTTTATATTCAAACCTGATCACAATAGTATCAATACGCTGTGGTGGTGGTTGAAAATATTGATTAACTGTGTTGGTCCGATGGTTCAGTTCATCAGCAGGCGATCCGGCAAAAACGGAAAAGCCAGTGCTTAAAAAAAGCAGTATTACAAGGTGCCGGAGTTTGGTCATCCCTGCAAATTTAATGGTATTGTAAATCTAATCACTGCTGGCAAAAATAGATAATATAAAAACAATAAAGTTCAGCCCTAAAACGCAACTTATATGCCAATATTGTAGATGAAAGCGCCTGTGTCGGGTATTGAATAAAATTTCAGGTTCAGTGATTTACATTCTTTTTTCCATTTTTCTATCTTCCAGGGCGGGTTGCTGGCATCAAAAACAATTTGTTTACAGTTAAAGGTTTTTGCAAGGCTGGTAATATCAAGCTTTGGGTTTTTTGAAATAATCAGTAAGTCCAGATCAATTTTCTGTGCAATTGAATCAAAAATTATTGTTCTATCAGCTATCAATATTTTTTTATTGTTAAACTGATAAAACAATCCTGTATTAAAAACACAGTCTATAGCATCTGTTCTTGTATCAAGCTGCTGTGCAATTCTGCCGGGCTTTAAATGAAAGTTTTGCAACAAACCGTCTTCAAGTAAAATACTATCGCCAACGAATTTATACCTGTTGCCGTTTATAAAATCAATAGCCTTATGCTGTGGCACATTGTAAACAATTAGTTTTTGCTGTTTGTTGCTCTGCCAGTTGTTATATGCGCCTTGCATTACAAAAGCCAGCATTGTAAACAATGCTATCCTGAAATATATTTTGTTTTTAAGCAGCAGCCAGGCGCAAAAAGTTATTAGTGTTGCATACAATAACCAGGTTGATAAAACCGTAGCTGGTATTTTATCCCATACAGCAAATGGTAAATCATTTATCCACAGAATTATTTTATTCATTACCCAAACCAGGCCTGTAACCAGTTTGCCGAGCCAGGTTCCCACAAAAGGAATCCACGAAAATGCTATAAAAGCAATTTCGGCATATAAAATAATGGCCGATAACGGCACTGCAATGAGGTTGGATATTAAAAACAAATTGGGGAACTGGTGGAAATAATAAATACAAACCGGAAAAGTAAGCAACTGTGCCGCTGTTGATACAGAGATTAGTTGCCAGGTTTTATCAAGCCATTTATTTTTTATGTAGAAGCAGTTGTATATGGGTTTTTGAAAAATAACAATGCCTAACACAGCCAGGTAAGATAATTGAAAACCTACTGCCCACAAATAATACGGATTGTAACAAAGCAATACAAAGGCTGATGCTGCCAGCGAATTATAAATGGATGCCTGTTTGAACCAGGTTTTCCCCACAGCAATAAATGAGAACATGACAGCTGCCCGCAATACCGATGGCGATGCGCCAGTAAGAATAGAGAAGAGCCAAAGGCAGGTTAATATTAAAAACAGCTGCAGCAATTTTGATTTATTGATGAGCGGGATTTTGCCAAATACCCAAACCAGTAGAACATAAATTAATGCCAGGTGCATGCCTGATATGGCTATGATATGTACAACGCCTGTATTGCTGTATGCCTGTACCAGGTCCTTATCCAGGTCGTTGGTATAGCCAATCAACAAAGCTTCTGCAATGCCCAGTTCATCTTTACCTGTATTGATTGAGTTTTGCAAAACATCCAGCACATATTTTCTTGCCGAAAAAATAATTTGCCAAAATCGGTTTTTTGAATTTTTATGTAAAGCTTTCCAATCATTCCCTTTTAAAAACACATTGTGGAATATGCCCTGAAATGCAGCATGGCGCTGGTAATTAAAAGCGCCAGGATTACCCGAGTTTTTAATGGCCTGCAGATTTTTGTGGATGATTATTCTGTCTCCATATGCCAGATCCGTTTTAAAACTGTCTTTAGAAAAATATAATAATAACTTTCCTTCTGCAGCAATTGCTTTACCATCCTGAACCAGGGCTTCAACATATCCATCGGCTTTATAAGATTTATTTTTTTCAATAAGCGGTTCCTCAATCCGCACAACCAGGTAGCTACCTTCTTTGTAATAGTTACCATACCAGTTATTGCTGTGGCGAACATCTTTTTGCCAGGTAAGCCATGCGCCTAAAGCAATAAAAAGCAATTGAATGATTAGCCCCTGCAAAGGTTGTATCTTAAAACGTAAAGCAATGGGCAACAATAAAAACGAAAGAAAAGCTATACCAAAAGAAATGAATGCTGTTGCAATAAACTGCACAGGAATTTGAAGATACCATTGTAATATAATGCCCGTAATTAAAGGCAGCAGCAGCCGGGTGAAAGGTGCTTTTTTCCAGATGGGTATGGCATAAGGGTGGGGCATGTAACAAAATAGAAAAACCTTTTGAAAAATCAAACTGAGCAGACAAATATTATCGTTTGAATTTTCCGGCTAGTTCAGTTACTATTTTTTCCAGCCTATCAATCCGGTTTTTTTGTTCTGTGTTTTCTCTTTGTTGAGATTCTATCTGTAACTGTTGCTCTTTTACAGCATTGATCAAAAGAAAAACATAGGCCTGGTTATTTACTTCTCTAAGATCATTGAATTGCTGGTAGATTTGTTTAGTAACCATGTAAGGTGCTATTTTTTCAAGGTCCTGTGCCACAATTCCTATTTGCTGATCATCCGATTTATACGGTGCATTATCCTTGTACATAAAATTAACCGGCTGTATTTGCCTGATCACATTTAAGCCATCTGTAAAATCACCCGAAATTGTTTTGATTCTTTTATCGGAAAAGACAGACCAAATTCCTGTAGCATTATTTGCAGTGCCGTTAACAGAAAGCTTTGCCGTTGGGAGATTGGTACCAATACCCACACTTCCAGTTCCTTTAATACGCATACTTTCGGTAAAAGCTCCACTGTTGCCATAGCCAAAAGCAATATCAGAACCAGATGCATTGGTATAAATTTGTAACAAATTAAATAACACTCCTATTCCCATGTGGTTTGCTCCGGTTCCTAATAGTGAAATTTTATTGCCGACAGTGTTGGAAAAATTGAGAGGTACAACCGGGTTCAATTCTCCAATACCAATATAACCATTTTGTAAAACTGTCATTGCATTACTGCGGAAGGTATCGTTTGTGCCATTACCAATTTGAAAAATTCGGTTTAAAGGATTGATATTAACAGGATTGGCTGCATTTGTACTGTCATTCCAATGTCCCGTTACAAATCCTGCATATGACTTTGATTTTAAATTATTTCCTATTGCTGTACTATTCATGCCGCTGGCGATAGCACGAAAACCCATTGCCGTACTGATAAGACTACTGGCAGTTGTTTGATAACCCAATGCTGTTGTATAACTTGCACTGGCAATAGTACTATTCCCCGTTGCCGTTGAATATAAACCGATATTATCATCATCCCATTCAGTAGAATTCACTTCTCCTGCACGAAATGCTGCTTTTTCCGGTATCCACATCATTCTTCTACCGATACCGCTAACAGGGGTGCTGCCAATGGTACTATCAAATAATACGGCTCCGCCTTTTACCTGTAATAAACTTTGTGGTGTTGATGTACCAATACCCACATTACCGGTATTGGCATTATAAATATGCGTTCCATTTATACGCCACAGGTTATTACTGTCGGCTATTATTTGCTGCCAATCAATGCCATCATAAAAATAAAAAATGTTTAGTGTGCTATCATATACCAGCAGGCTTTTACCCGGCGATGTAATGGCTGTTCGCTGTGCGGTAGTTAGCCTTGGTATCAATAATCCTTTATTGATACTTGCAATATCCAGTATGGCACTGGAGTGTGCAGCAATTCCATTTGTATTAATGGCAAAGGATTGTGCGTTTGCTGAGTAACCCTCCATCAACATTACACATAACAAAACTGCGGCTATCTTTTGCATAAAAAATTATTGTGGATAAATGTAGCTATAAAAAAAAGCGAGCGTATCCCCTAAAACCGGTAGAGATTTCAATTTAACGTAGAAACAAAGAAGAATTTACATAGATATACCTGGTCTGCAGGTGCATTGCATGTTTTTGCCCACTGAGAACATGCTATAAGCACTGAAGATAATAAAGCAGAAAAATTTTGGAGCCTATTGTACTATTTACTCAAATGCATACTCCGCTCCTTATACAACTGCCTGAAATAAGGATCCTTCAAATCTTTTATAAAACGTATCGCTTCACCTGTACTTTTCATCTCTGGTCCAAGCTCTTTATTTACACCGGGGAATTTATTAAAGGAGAAAACCGGTTCTTTTATGGCAAAGCCGGTTAGTTTTTTCTCAAAGGTGAAATCTTTAATCTTGTTTACCCCCATCATGATTTTGGTTGCAATGTTCAGATAAGGTATTTGATACGCTTTGGCTATAAAAGGCGTGGTACGGCTGGCTCTTGGGTTTGCTTCTATCACATATACATTACCATCTTTAATGGCAAACTGAATATTAATAAGCCCTTGTATTTTTAATGCCCTGGCAATTTTTTCGGCATACTCTTCCATAGTATGCACAATTAATGGAGAAAGGTTGAACTGCGGCAACACGGCGTTACTATCGCCACTGTGGATGCCGGCCGGCTCAATATGTTCCATCACGCCCATCACATGAAAATCGTCTCCATCAAAAATGGCATCTATCTCTGCTTCCTGGCAACGGTCTAAAAAATGATCAATTAAAATTTTATTACCGGGTAAATGTTTTATCAAACTCAATACGCCTTTCTCCAGGTCTTCGTCATTGATTACAATGCGCATTCTTTGTCCGCCCAAAACATAACTTGGCCTGATGAGAACCGGGTAACCAACTTGGTTTGCTACTTCTATGGCTTCATCAGTATTATAAGCTGTGCCGTAATTTGGATACGGAATTTCCAGGCTTTTCAGCATATCACTAAAGCGGCCACGGTCCTCGGCAATATCCATACTGTCGAAGGATGACCCGATTATTTTTATTCCTTTTTCATGCAGTCGCTTGGCAAGTTTTAAGGCTGTTTGTCCGCCCAGCTGCACAATTACACCATAAGGTTTTTCGTGTTCAATAATTTCCCACAGGTGTTCCCAAAATACAGGTTCAAAATAAAGTTTGTCGGCAATATCAAAATCGGTGGAAACCGTTTCAGGATTACAATTTACCATGATGGCTTCGTAACCGGCTTCTTTAATAGCCAGTAAGCCGTGTACACAGCAGTAGTCAAACTCAATACCCTGGCCAATTCTGTTGGGGCCACTTCCTAAAACAATTATTTTCTTTTTGTCCGAAACCAAACTTTCGTTGCTTAACAGTTTGCTTTCATTAATGGGTTTGTTCTCGAAAGTAGAATAGAAATATGGAGTCTTCGCTTCAAACTCGGCGCTGCAGGTATCTACCATTTTAAACACACGGGTAAGGCCCATGGTTTTTCTTCTTTCGTAAATTACTTCGGCATCTTCTTCCTTCATAATACGAATGATCTGCTCATCGCTAAAACCTAAAAATTTTGCTTCTGTTAAAACATCATCGGGCAAGGTTTTTAAATCGTACAGTGCAATCTTTTTTTCACAATCACATATTTTCTGTATCTGGTAAATAAACCAGCGGTCAATTTTTGTGCTTTCGCAAATACGTTTGATGCTGGCGCCGGCCATCAGCGCATCTTTAATGCGGAAGATGCGATCCCACTTCGGTATCTTAATATATTCTATTAATTCATCAGCATGCATCAGGCTTTTGCCATAGTAACCAAGTCCTACAGCTTCGTTCTCCAAGCTCTGACAGGCTTTTTGCACCGCCTCGGCAAAACTTCTGCCAATACCCATTACCTCACCCACACTTTTCATCTGAAAGCCAAGTGTATCTTTTGCGCCTTTAAATTTATCAAAATTCCAGCGTGGTATTTTTACAATTACATAATCCAGCGCCGGTTCAAAATACGCCGATGTTGATTGCGTTATCTGGTTCTTTAATTCATCCAAATTAAAACCGATGGCCAGTTTGGCTGCAATTTTTGCAATTGGATAACCCGTTGCTTTACTGGCCAGGGCCGATGAACGGCTAACACGTGGATTGATTTCCACCACAATAATTTCTTCGGTTTGCGGGTTAAGGGCAAACTGCACATTACAGCCGCCGGCAAAATTCCCAAGTTCCCTCATCATCCGTATGGCTGTATTGCGCATGAGCTGGTAAGCCGTATCGCTTAAAGTCATTACCGGTGCCACGGTTATGGAATCGCCGGTGTGTACACCCATGGGGTCAAAATTTTCAACGCCGCAAATGATTACCACATTGTCTGCATTATCACGCAGTAATTCAAGTTCAAATTCTTTCCAGCCAAGCACGGCTTTTTCTACCAGTACTTCATGTATGGGGCTTGCAATTAAACCCGTGTTTAAAGCTTCGTCTAATTCATCTTTACTAAATACAATACTGCCGCCGCTGCCACCTAAAGTAAAAGAGGGCCTTAGTACCAGCGGAAAACCGATCTGCTGTGCAAACTCTTTTCCTTCTAAGAATGAATTGGCAATTTTTGCCGGGCAAACAGGTATGCCCATTTCAATCATCCACTGGCGAAATTTTTCACGATCCTCTGCTTTATCAATGGCTTTTATATCTACTCCAATCAATCTTACATTATACTGCTCCCAAATACCCAGTTCATCAACTTCTTTACAAAGATTAAGTGCTGTTTGGCCGCCCATGGTAGGCAACACGGCATCAATTTTATTTTCCTGCAGTATTTGCTCAATACTTTCAACAGTAAGTGGCAGCAAGTAAACCCTGTCGGCCATCATAGGGTCGGTCATAATGGTTGCAGGGTTACTGTTTATGAGAATAACTTCTACGCCTTCTTCTCTTAACGACCGGGCAGCCTGGGTTCCTGAATAGTCGAACTCGCAGGCCTGGCCTATAACAATGGGGCCGGAGCCAATAATTAAAACTGATTGAATGGAATTATCTTTTGGCATAATAGATTTACTGCTGTTGTGGCGTGCAAAAGTAATTGTAAATGATGTAAATAAAAAACAGCAGTATTGAGCGTATAGGATAAGGGGTTTTGTGGTTCAGCAACCGGCCTTTGATGATGTGTGGGCTAAACCGGTAAACTCTATTTGAGGAGCTATTCCAAATGACCCGAAAAGAAAATTCCCTGTATTTACATGCCGTAAATAAATTATTTATTAATGGGCACAACCACATCCCATCCACCATCTTCAAAAATTTCAATCTCCAAAATCGAATTCCCAAAATAAAATGTTCCTCTGAATGGGAATATAACGCCCTGAAATATCGTAATGTCTTTATTAGTCATTGTAGTGCTGGATTTGCTTATATATGAGCCCCTGGTTACAAAAAAGCTGGTCATGATAGTGCGTGACCCAAAACCGGAATTACTTAAAAGGCCCGATACAGAAACACTTATATACCTATCTGTATTGCTTAGTTTCGTTATCCGTACATTTCCTATGTCTGTGGTAGAATTCTGTATAATAAAAGGATTCTCGTACTCGCCACGATAAATATCCTTTTTCCAATAACCCGCTATCATCGTTTCAACACCATTCTCAAAACGATGAAATTGCCCCTTTCCTTCTTTCACCCCTTTTTTCCAGCCGCCATAATAATAATCGCCATTACCCCAGGTGTATTTCCCTTTTCCTTCGGGCAGGCCATTTTTAAACTCACCGTCGTATGTGCTTGTACCAACGGCTTTACCGGTGCCATTTGCTTTTCCGTTTTTGCATTCGCCTGTGTATGTTCCTTTTAAAGAATCAAGCAGAACTTTACAATCTGCCTCCTGTGCATACATAGATTTAACAGAAATTACAAAGAATAAAATGAGGATAATCTGTTTCACAAAAATTGTTTTAGTTAGTTTAAGGGTTTGGTTGAATAGATGTATTTTTATAAAAATTACACAATTCTGATACATCTTTCATAAATATAATGCTTAAAAATAATCTGAAGCTTTTTTTTCTTATTTTAACATTCTTTAATGCTGATAGAACCGCTGCCCAGCTTTTTTCTCCTAAAAATTATCCTGTAGATTATTTTGAATACCCGGTAATTGCAACTAAAGGCCTTGCAGCCAATTTTGGCGAATTGAGGCCCAATCATTACCATATGGGGCTCGATTGCCGGACAGATCAGGGTCAAAACAAAAAGATTGTAGCAGCTGCCGATGGTTATATTGCCAAAGTAAAAATTGAACCCTGGGGTTTTGGCAGGGCTGTTTATGTCAATCATCCCAACGGCTTAACCACCTTATATGCCCATCTCAATAATTTTTATGACGGGCTGGAAAAATATGTAAAGCAGCAGCAGTATGCACTAAAAAGCTGGGCGGTTTACCTGGATATACCGGCAAACTTATTCCCTGTAAAAAAAGGCGATACCATTGCATTAAGTGGTAATACAGGTGGCTCACAGGGGCCGCACCTGCATTTTGAAATAAGGGATACTAAAACAGATAAGGTTTTAAACCCTTTGCTTTTTGGTTTTGGAATACCCGATACTGTAGCGCCTGATATTGTACGCCTGGCAGTGTACGACAGAAATTTAAGTACGTATGAGCAGACACCTAAATTAGTTCAGCTTAAAAAAGCAAAAGGCATATACGGTACAACACCAGCCTTAATTGTAGTAAACACCAATAAAGTAAGTTTTGGTATTACGGCTACCGACCGGGTTACCGGCTCTTCCAACCGAAATGGTATTTACGAAGCTGTTTTGTATAACGATGACAAGCCGATAACAGGTTTCCAGATAGACAATATCAGTTATGATGAAACCCGGTATTTAAATGCCCATATTGATTATAAAATAAGAAGCAGGGGCGGACCTTTTATAGAGCATCTTTCCGGTTTGCCGGGCTATACCAACAGCATTTATAAGAGTACAAATGATGATGGCGTTATTGACCTGGCTGATGCCAATATACATAACATCAAAATAGAAGTAAAAGATGTAAACGGCAATCTTTCAACAGTGTTATTTTCATTACGCAGGGATACCAATTATGTTGAAACAGTTAAGAATACCCTGGCTTCCTTACGCCAGCCAAACGAATTTCACCCCGGCTTCATCAACATTTACGAAAATAACAACATCAGCTTTTATTTGCCCGAAAAAAGTTTGTACGATTCCATGCGTTTTCAATACAGCGAAACAATACCTAAACAGGGTAATGCCGTTTACCAGTTGCACAATACAAGCGTTCCTGTGCAAAGTTATTTTCCAATCAGCATTAAAGCCCAAACTGCTTTACCGGGCAAAATGGTCATGCATCGTTTTGCAAACGGCAGGCATGATTATGCAAAGGCCGAAGCAGTTATGAATGTTGAAGAAACAGGCTGGTACAAAGCCAGTTTCAGGGAGTTTGGCAGTTTTGAACTTCTGACCGATACGACACCGCCAACCATTACACCCATTGGTTTTAAAAATGGTATGAACTGCAGTAAACAAAGCCGTATTGTTTTTGTTGTTAAGGATAATACTGAGGAAATTAAATTTACCGCAACACTGGATGACAACTGGCTTCGTTTCAGCAATGATAAGGGTAGCAGGTTTATTTATGATTTTGATGAAATGTGCCCTGCAGGCGAGCATGAATTAAAAATTGTTGCAGAAGACCAGGTGGGGAATGTGGTAGAGAAAGTTTATAAGTTTACAAGATAAAGAACCGTTAATCTGTTAATCCGTTAATTAGTTAATTGGTATTTGCAGCTCAACGGATTAACGGATTAACCAATTAACGGATTAACGCATCACTATGACACATTTAACAGAAGGTAAAAAAGCACCGGCATTTAAAGGCAAAGACCAGAACGGTAAGGCTATTTCTTTAGCCGATTACAAAGGCAAAAAAGTTGTTTTGTACTTTTATCCCGAAGACGATACACCCACCTGTACGGTACAGGCCTGTAACCTGCGGGATAATTTTGGGTTATTGAAAAAGAATGGTTTTATTGTATTGGGCGTTAGTCCCGATGAAGAAAAAAAGCATAAAAAATTTGAAGCAAAATACAATCTTCCTTTTACGCTGATTGCAGATGCGGATCATGCAATCATTGATAAATATGGTGTTTGGGGAGAAAAGCAGTTGTATGGCAGAAACTACATGGGCCTGCATCGCACCACCTTTTTAATTGATGAGAAAGGAGTTATTAAAAAAATATTTTTAAAGCCAAAAAGTAAGTCGCATACCGAAGAAATTTTACAGGCCTGGCAACTTATTGAAGAAAGTAAGCGTTAAGACAAAATCAACACTTTAAAATTCAATCCATGAAAAAGTTATTTGTAATAACCCTTATCCTTTTTTCACCAGCCGTATTTCTTGCATGTAGTAAAAGTAATACTACCACTGGTGGTGGCCCGGGTGGTGGAGCTATCACATTCTCCTGCACAGGCATAAGCCCTAAATTTTCAACGGATGTGCAGCCAATCCTTACAACTGTTTGCTCAATAAACACCACTTGTCACGCTACAGGTACCAGCAATTCCGGGGGGCCGTTTACTACACATGCAGAGGTGTTTGCAAAAAGATCAAATATCAGGGCAGCTATTCTTGCCGGAGTTATGCCGCAAAGCGGTACCATAACCCAGCCCCAGATAAATGCATTTATTTGCTGGATTGACAGTGGTGCACCAAACAATTAGCAGCAACCTTTTGGAAAATCATCAAATCAACATAAAAGAAAACTCCTGGTTGGCAAAAATGGCCGCAATAAAACTAGGAACTAAAGCAGTGGCCATGGTTTTAGGCAAAACCATTCACCTGCACAATACCACAAAAGCTGATTTTTTAAAAGATGAAAGATGGCTAAAACATGAGCTTTGCCATATTAAACAATTTAAAGAGCATGGCTATGTGGGGTTTATTATAAAATACATTTGGGAAAGTATCAGAAAGGGCTATTACAACAACCGTTTTGAAGTGGAAGCCAGAAATGCCGAAGCATTATGATGCCAAACTGAATTTCATTTAAGGGTATGGTGCGGTAGATGAAATTCACGCAAGGCCCTGTGCGTAAGGTTTTGGCACATCCCGATTGGATTAATTACAAAATCCTATCGGGGTAACACCCAATCCACTTCTCCAAAATCAAACTCCCGTTCAATGGCATCAACAGTTATAAGCCTGCCTGCTGGCGATACTTCTTTTATTACTGTTTCAAATTTTACCCCGGTTTTTCTAAGCGTTACCAGTTCATTTATTTTATACAGATGCTGATTGTATTGCTGCATTATTTCATCCAGGGTGAGTGCTTCAGCCAGTTTTTTCATGAGCAAACTATATAGTTCTTTTGCCAGTGCAACCGTATCAAAAAATTTACCGGTAATCTGTTTTAGCGAAACGGCATTGATCAGGTCTTTATCAAATACAGTTTGGTTTATATTGATACCTATCCCCACCACAGCCCATTTCCAAGCTTTACCCTGAAATTTATTTTCAATCAGAATTCCCCCTGCCTTTCTGTCACGCCAAAACAAATCGTTGGGCCATTTTATTTTCATTTCATCGCCGGCATGGTGTTTTAAAAACTCAAAACAGGCAAGTGCAACAACCGCACTTAAATGAAATGGGTTTGCAATTTTCAGTTGTTCCGGTACTAAAACAAGGCTCATGGCTATATTCTTTCCTTTTTCGCTGGTCCAGTTTTTCCCTCTTTGCCCTTTACCGGCTGTTTGCTCTGCCGCAAACCAGGCCCTGCCGTGTTTTGCCAATCCCTCCTTCGCCTGCTGCATGGCATAGTTATTGGTGCTGTCCACGGTATTTAAAATGGTAAAAAAACCGGCTGACGTCATAATAATTCAAATGGCAAAGAAGTGT
>JAOAUI010000317.1 GCA_030157685.1 Ferruginibacter sp.
ACTGTAGAGGTAACAACATTATTTCCAACAGCTGTAGTTATATTTTGTGTATAACCGGTAGCTGGTATATTAATGGTTATATTAGTTGCCTAGTCGGTGGCAAAATACAAAACCATATCCTGGCTGCCACCATTTGCTCCCAACATACTAGTATGATACCCATACCCTACCCAAAAATCTTTTCCCTTATTACTGAAATCCTGCCCAAAAGCAGTAAATGATGTTAAAAAAATGAAGGCGAGAAGTAGTATTTTTCTCATATTATTTGGTATAATTAGGTTAAGCTTAAACAATAAAACCCGGTAAACCGGATGCTGCTTTTAGGGGTAACGTTGCCTTACAAGGATAAAAGAAATTAACAGTTATTTCACATTGAGGTACAAAACCAAATATAAGCCTAAAAAAGAAAATAGCCGCAGTTTATTGCGGCTATTTTTATATACAGGATGTGTACAAGGCTTATTGCAAAAATTGCTTAATTGTTTTGGAGGCTTTGTCTTAAAAATTCATCAAAAAAAAGCCGCATAGAAATGCAGCTTTTGTTAAGAATCTTTCGATTCTGTAACCCCCAAAGAAAACATCGTAAACCAAGCACTTGGTTCAGTTACCCGGGGGCCGGGTAATGAACGCATTTCGGGTTTTATTATTTTGCCGGGTATAAAATCATTTTATTAATTACAGTTTATATATGGTACCATTCCCTTTAATACCGGCTGTTTTACCGGTTGCAATATAAGCCTGCGGTTTAAAACAGCAGCTATTTGTGAATAAGTCATCTTCAAAGGCAGTATTGCTGAAAAAAAAGTACGCATTTTATATTTTTTATACTAATTATAAAACCTTCTGAAACCCCCTGTACACTTATCTTTTTGGCCTTTCGGAAAGATGGATTTTTAATTAAAACAGGTGAAAATTGTTTGGTTACAGCGCAATTATGTAAACGGACTAATTGCCGGGGAACCAGGTATTAAGCCATGCTTAATTTTGATGAATACAGCCCAATTCCCGGAATAATTTCACGGGCAGTTAAAATACCGGCAGCTGAACCAGCAACCGGTATTTTGATTTCGCCCATGCTTGATGTAGATTGTTTGGATAACAATGTTTGATTGTTTGTATATACTTTACTTATAGAAGTTTCCTGTTTTGGAAAAACAGTTACGGTTGCGTTCATCTGTACAGCCATTACTGAACTGTAATGAACCTGGTTGTTGGTATCAATCTGCTTTAAACGATAGTAAACCGTTTTACCTTTTTTAACATCTCCTGCTGCTTCTTTAAATTTATAGGTTTTGCCATTTGTACCTGTAGTGGCAAATCCGTCTAAAACCATGGCAACTGTTTTAAAAGATTTCATATCAGTTGATCTTTCAACTTCAAAATGGCTGTTGTTAAGTTCAGAAACAGTAACCCAGTTAATAAAAACACTGTTTTGAGTAGCGGTTGCAGCTAAAGAAGCGTATTCAATACCGGGATTGTTTACTGTGCTATATTCAGTAAGGGCATTTGCCTTACCAGCAAAGAATATAAAAATTAATGTAAATACTGAGGTAAAAAGTCGGTTGACCAATAAAGATGTAAAAGTTTTCATTTTTCTTGTGGTTTGTGTTTTCAAAAAAAAACAACTATGGTTGGGAGCGAATAAAATACCTAACCGTAATTGGTTGGTTTTTTAGAGGGGAATTGGAGGTTTAAGGTTTGAAAGAAAGAATAACCGAGGTAACAGTCATTTCTAATTTCATCACAAACATAATACGTTTTTCGGAAAGCGCAAATTTATTTGACAGTAATTTTACGGTCAAAGAGGTGGTAATACGTAAAATCGCATTTTTTTTGAATGTTTTCTATTTACTAAAGGTTAAAAACAATACAAAATCTAACAATCTGGTTAAAAAATTAGAAATATTTTTTTACAAGTCATTTATTCTTGCGTTTACTACAGAAAACTACCTGTTTTGGGTATTTCCGGTTAAAAGCCCTTTAGTTTACCTTATACCAATAAATTATAATGTACCCAGGCATAATATGCATCCTAAATACCCAGTTATTATATCATTAAGTTAACCTATCTCTCAAATAAAACGAGGTTTAGCAAACAGTCATTTTGTCTTAATTTTCTTCCTGAAGCCAGTACTTTAAATCCCGGTTCAAATAAGCTACAATAAACTTAACAGAAAAATTACCCAAGCCAGCAGCGTTCATGGCCGTTTTAATTTTGCATTACCACTTATGAAACAAAATAATTAACAATATTTAAATTTATATTCAATATTTTATTGCATAAACAGTATTATTAACTCATTTTCAAATATTTAAACAACTATTTTACATTTTTTACTTTAAACTAAAAATGTATCCTCCAATTGGCTATTTATTGCAATTTAGCTTTACTTATACCAATATAAATTTTACAAATAAACATCATAATTTAATCATTATTAATATTTTAATAGATTTTTTCATATGCTAAATATGTTACCTTACATTTTACCCTCTTTTTGTTCAAGAGAAAATTAAAAGCCCAATATTATTAGCAGGTAAAATAAACGGCCAATAACATTTCCTGAAAATTAAATTTCTTATCTTAAATTACAGTCTGAAAAATTAAGCATGAAAAGCAAGTTACCCCTCTACTCTACCATCTTCCTGGCAATCGTTTTTTTTACGTCATCATGTCAGGCTCCCAAAGAACTGGTGTACCGCGATTTTAAAAACCTGAAAGTGGAAAAAGTTGGTTTTGCGGCAACAACCCTTAAAGTTGACCTGATCTATTACAACCCCAATAATTTTGGGTTACAGCTTAAATACACCGATCTGGATATTTATGTAGACAATAATTACCTGGGCCACAGTTCCCAAGATTATCAGATAACCATATCCAAACTATCGGAATTTACAATGCCCCTGGCCATAGAAGTAGATATGAAGAACCTGCTTAAGAATGCCTTGCCCACCCTGCTGGGGAAAGAAGTAATGGTAAAAGTTACCGGTACGGTAAAGCTGGGGAAGGCAAATGTGTATAAAACATTCCCTGTAAGTTATGAGGGATTACAGAAGTTTACAGTCTTTTAAAGCGGGATATACAGACGTTTTTCAGCCCAAAAAATAAATAATCCGGTATTTATTGCTTTACAGCAGGGGTTAATGCGAGGTTTACGGTAGCTGCAGCCTTTGCTTTAGCAGCCGTTATTTCCGCCTTGCACTCCTTAGGAAGCCTTTTAAAAGCATATTCTTCAGCTTCAATATCATCGGCATCATAGCCCAGGTTGGCAATGGCTGTTTTAATGTTTTCAAGGGTGGTACGGTCGTTTAACCAGGTAACTGTTGTTGTTTTCTTCCTGATATTTACAGCAGCAGAGGTTATGCCGGGGGTACTTTTGGTAAGAAAAAATTCTACTCTTTCCTGGCATTTTTCGCAAAGTATGGTAGGGGTTTTAATGACAGCCTTGCCCGATACTTTCTGGGTTTGCTGATATTGGGCAAAACTTACAGCAGTAAAACAAAAAACAGCTAATAAACTAAGTGAAAATGCTTTCATCTGTTCAGATTTTAATTATAAAACGATGCCTAAAGTTATTAAATACCTTTCCAATTAGCAGGATCGGCCCTCCAATTTAACAAGGTATTTTGTTCCTCGGCAGCCACTATTCCTTTTTCTACGGCCAAATCAATCAATGTTTGATAGTTTGTAAGCGACTGGTAAGGAATATTGGCGGCCTTAAATGCATTATCTGCAATTTCAAAACCATAAGTAAATATTGATACCATACCTATAACTTCTGCTCCGGCAGCTTTTAAAACATCACAAACCTGTAAACTGCTTTTTCCGGTACTAATGAGGTCTTCTATTACCAGCACTTTTTGCCCTTTCTCAAGGTTTCCTTCAATCTGGTTACCCAAGCCATGTTCCTTGGGTTTTGGCCTTACATATATATACGGAAGTTTGAGCTGATCGGCTGCCATAGCGCCCCAGGCAATGCCTGCAGTGGCAACACCGGCAAGCACATCTGCCTCAGGAAATTTTTCGAAAATAACGCTGCACATTTCGCTTTTAATAAAATCCCGGATATAGGGAAAAGATAAAACCTTGCGGTTATCGCAATAGATGGGGCTTTTCCATCCGCTGGCCCAGGTAAAGGGTTCTTGCGGACTCAGTTTTATTGCATTAATTTGTAAAAGCTTTTCAGCTACGGCTTTTTCGTTAGTCATGCTGCAAATGTAGGGAAGAGTTGGCAGTTGGCGACGGGCAGTTGGCAGTGGGCAATTTTAGATTTTTTACTTTTGAATTTTTACTTTTATGTATATCAACATTTATTTTGGCGATAAACCAGTAATTCTTTGCAACGAAATTGACAAAGAACTGAATGAAATACTGCACCACCCGGATGCTGTTTTTGTAGATGAAGTATCGCCCAGGGCTATTAAGGCTATGTTACATGAGATTAAAAAAGAAGAGTTTCATGCCGGTGTTATCTGGCATAGCGACCTGGACAAGCTGAAAGAAACCTTTTTTAAAAATTTTAAAGTTATAGAAGCTGCCGGCGGTATTGTACAAAATGATAAGAAGGAAATACTCTTCATATACCGGCTCGGTAAATGGGATTTACCAAAAGGTAAGATGGAAAAAGATGAAAAAGAAGAAGCATGTGCTGTAAGAGAGGTTATGGAGGAAACCGGCGTTACAAACCTGCACCTGAAAAAGAAGATAGGTGAAACCTATCATGTGTATGATGAATTTGGCAAACACTTTTTAAAGATCTCCCACTGGTATCATATGACCTGTTCATCAAAACAGGAATTACAACCCCAAACAGAAGAGCACATTACCGAAATAAAATGGGTGAAAACAATGGATATTAAAGAGCCGGTAAAAAATACATATCCTTCAATAAAAGATATACTGGCTAAGTTTTTTGATACACCTTAAGATGCAGTCAGGAGTTATGAGTCGGTAGTCAGGAGTTGTTCTAACTGTAGCAATCCCGTTTTTTTAACTTTTTACTTTTTACTTCCATCCTGTGGTTTTTTTAAAATAGCCACTGTAAGCCTGCTTACACAAACCAGTTTTTCTCTTTCATCATGAATTTTTATATCCCATACGTGTGTGGTGGCACCAATATGCAGGGGTGTGCAGGTGGCGGTTACGTAACCGCTGCTTACGCCGCGAATGTGGTTGGCGTTAATTTCCAGTCCTACGCAAATAAATTTAGAAGCATCCATTACATAATGAGATGCTACGCTGCCGACACTTTCGGCCAGGGCACAACTGGCGCCGCCATGCAGTAGTCCGTAGGGTTGTTTGGTACGTTCATCTACCGGCATGCGTACTTTCAGGTAATCATCGCCCAGTTCAACCCATTCCATTCCTAAAAATTCGCCCATGGTTTTGGGGCCGAGCACATTAATATCGGGCAGTGATAAAGATTTATTGAACCAGATTGACATAATTAATAGTTAAAGCAGCATATCTACTTTTTTTTGATTGACTTTTTTACCACATCGGGTAAAAACTGCGACACATCGCCACCATTTCTTAAAACATCCCGTACCAGTGTTGATGCAACAGATGTAAACTGTGGTAAACAGGTAAGAAAGATGGTTTCTATCTTTTGGTCAATGCTCCTGTTCATATCTGCAATGGCTTTTTCGTATTCAAAATCATTTACGTAACGAATGCCACGAAGAATAAAATGAGCGCCCACTTTATTACAGCAATCAACCGTTAACCCATCGTAGGCAAGTGCTTCTACTTTTGGATTGTCTTTGTATATTTCACGCAACCATTTTAAACGCTGTCTTTCGCTAAACATTGGTTTTTTATTGATGTTACGGCCAATACCAATCACCAGCTTATCAAATAAAGGAAGGGCCCTGTCAATAATATCTGTATGCCCGAGTGTTACGGGATCAAATGTGCCGGGGAATAAACAGATGCGGTTCATAAGCTGATTTGATGATTTGATGATTTGATAATTTGATGATTTGATGATGATGGCGGCTGCACCATTCCTGTTTCTCAATTCCTAATTACTGCTTTTGCCTGCCAGCAGATACAAGGCTGCCATCCTTACAGCCACTCCATTCTCAACCTGTTGCAATATAATTGACTGATTTCCGTCTGCCACATCGCTGTCAATTTCCACACCACGGTTAATGGGCCCCGGATGCATAATTACAATTTCTTTTTGTAAGCCATCCAGTAATTTTCTGCTTACCCCGTAAGCCAGGTTATATTCCCGCAGGGAAGAAAACAGCACCTGGTTTTGCCGCTCCAGCTGAATACGCAACACATTGGCTACATCGCACCACTGCAGCGCCTTCTTAATATTGTATTCAACTTTTACATGCAATGCGGCTTCAATATATTTTGGAATCAATGTTGGCGGGCCTGCAACCATCACTTCGGCTCCCATTTTATTCAATAAATAAATATTACTAAGGGCCACCCTGCTGTGCATGATATCACCAACCAGTACAACCTTTTTTCCTTCCAGGCTTCCCAGTCTTTCTGTTATTGATAAAGCATCCAGCAGGGCCTGTGTAGGATGTTCATTAATACCATCGCCTGCATTGATGATAGCCGCAGGAATATGTTTGGCAAGAAAATGTGGCGCTCCGCTGGCACTATGCCGCATCACCACCATATCCACCTTCATGCTTAAAATATTATTTACTGTATCCAGCAGTGTTTCTCCTTTTGCAGCAGAAGAGCCTGAAGCAGTAAAGTTGATGGTATCGGCACCCAGCCTTTTTTCTGCCAGTTCAAAAGATATCCTGGTACGGGTGCTGTTTTCGTAAAATAAATTAACAATAGTTACATCACGTAAGGAAGGAACTTTTTTAACGGGTCGCTGTAAAACTTCTTTAAATTGCCGGGCTGTTTGCAGAATTAATGCAATATCGGAAGGAAGTAAATCTTTAATGCCCAGTAAATGTTTTGTACTCAGTTGCATTAAGCAGCAAAGCTAAAGGAAAAAAGGACATGAAACAAGATTAATGGTGCAAGATTTTTTGCCCCTTAATACAAAACCACTTCTTCGTTTTGCCAGTTAACTTTTACCTTTTGCGATATAATGGAATCAATTGCTTTTCCGCAATAATCAGGCTGGATGGGTAGTTCACGATTAAAACGCCTGTCTACCAGCACACATAATTCTATTTTTCGGGGCCTGCCAAAATCCTGTATGGCATCCAGTGCGGCACGTATGGTACGGCCTGTGTACAGCACATCATCAATTAAAATAACCTTTTTACCTTCAATAGAAAAAGAGATATCAGTTGTATTGGCAACATGCAGTTCATCACGTACATCATCGCGGTAAAAAGTTATATCTAAAATGCCGTATTGCGGTTTTGCAACGGGCGATAATTGCTGAATGCATTCCATCAGTTTGGCACCAACCTGCACACCACGTGGTTGTATTCCTATAAATACAATATCATTCAGATCTGCACTATTCTCCAAAAGCTGCTGTGCCAGCCTGAGAATGGTAAGATGTAACTGCTGTTTATCTAAGATGGTTTTCAAAGTAAAAATTTATAAAGCGAATTTATCTGTTATTGGTTGATAAAAAAAGCATTGGTTTTAATTGCTAATACCGGCCTCTGGTGTAACAATTAAGAAACTTTATTGAATATCTTTAGCGTATCTATAGGGAACTTATAGGGAAGTTATAGGGAACTTATAGGGAAGTTACTCCATAGATGCTCCCTGCTTACTTCCTATATAAACCATGTTACAACCTACTTATCTCCACTCAGACAGCTAAGCAAGTGTTATGATAAGAATGTCTCATTATTTTCCTCCCTTCAGTTGCTTCTGCAATAATTCCAGATCTTCCCACTTAGCTTCTGCAGCAAGCTTTGCCTGCCTGGGCCAGCTACCCGGGTTGTGCATACTGAATTTATTGCCACCCGATTCTAAAATTGCTTTTAAACCTGTGCTGGTAGCTTTTGAAAGCTGTTTGTAACTCTGAATATTATTTTTGTAAAGCAAAGCCTCAATCTTTTTTCCAATGCCTTCAACCTTCGTTAAATCATCTTTAGTGATTACAGGTGTTGCTTTTGCTGCTGGTTTTGCTTTTACAGTTTTAGGTTTTGCTGCTTTGGCTTCTGCAGGCTTTTCGGTTTCGGTAATTACCGGCACACGTACAATACAATTCACTACAGGGTATCCATGCATTTCGGAAGTTATTTTTTCTCCATTGTCATTAACCCAACGGCCATTGCTGAGCAGGTAACGGTATTGATAATCTTTACCGGCAGTGAGTTCTACTTCTGCTGTCATAGAGCCATCAGCCTGCTTTGTAAGATAAACTCCTTTATCTAAATTCCAGTCATTAAATTCTCCCAGTAATACACACTCGGCTGCACCAATAATATTGGCAGCAGGCAATGTAAATGTGATCTTTGTTGTCATTTTTTAATAGTTATTTACCAATTACTTCTCCTGTAAAAACGGATAACGATAATCAGTTGGTGAATTAAATGTTTCTTTAATAGTACGTGCACTTAACCAGCGGTACAGGTTTAAAATAGAACCTGCTTTATCATTGGTGCCGCTGCCTCTTGCGCCGCCAAATGGTTGCTGCCCTACTACTGCACCAGTTGGTTTATCGTTGATGTAAAAATTACCGGCACTGTTGCGTAATTTATCTGTTGCCAGTTCTACCGCAAAACGGTCACGTGCAATTACGGCACCTGTTAACGCATAGGGTGATGTTTCATCAACCAGTTTAAGGGTTGCTTCGTATTTATTTTCGTCGTAGACATAAACAGTAAGTACCGGCCCAAACAACTCTTCGCACATAGTTACATAATTCGGGTCCGCTGCTTCTATAATGGTTGGCTCAATAAAGAACCCTTCCGTTTTATCGCACTTACCTCCTACCCATATTTTTGCGCCGCTGTCACGCTTTCTTGAATTTTTAATATAGCCTTCCAGTTTATCAAAACTTTTTTCATCAATAACTGCATTTACAAAGTTGGTAAAGTCTTCTACGGTTCCCATCTTCATGGTCTTTACCTGCTCCACTAATTTCCTTTTTACTTCTGCTGCTATGTTTGATGGAATGTAAGCCCTTGATGCTGCCGAACATTTTTGTCCCTGAAATTCAAAGGCTCCTCTTGCCAAAGCTGTTACAACTAAATCCGGATCAGCGCTTTTATGTGCTATCACAAAATCCTTACCGCCGGTTTCACCAACAATGCGTGGATAAGAACGGTACATACTCATATTCTTACCAATGGTTTCCCACATCTTATTAAATACCCCCGTGCTGCCGGTAAAATGTATACCTGCAAAATCACGATGATTAAAAACTACTTCGCCAATAGTTGGGCCATCAATAAAAACAAGGTTGATAACGCCATCGGGTAAGCCGGCTTCTTTTAAAATACGCATAAACATTTGTGCGCTGTAAACCTGTGTGTTGGCGCATTTCCAGATAACCACATTACCACACATGGCAGCAGATGTTGGCAGGTTGCCACCAATGGCAGTAAAGTTGAAAGGCGTTAATGCAAATACAAATCCTTCCAGCGGACGGTATTCCATCCGGTTGTTCATGCCGGCACCGCTGATGGGTTGCTGGCGATAAATATCACTTAAGAAATGTACGTTGAAACGCAGGAAATCTATCAGCTCACAAGCCGCATCAATCTCGGCCTGGAAACAGTTTTTACTTTGCCCCAGCATGGTAGTACCGTTAATGTATGGGCGGTATTTACCAGCTAACAGATCGGCAGCTTTTAAAAATATGTTTGCACGGTTCTCCCAACTCATGCCGGCCCATTTATCTTTTACTTTTAATGCAGCGTTAATTGCTTTGGTTACATGCTTAGCCTCACCCACATGAAACTGCCCAAGCAAATGCTTACGCTCATGCGGCGGACGGATATCAACAGTTTTACCGGTTCTTACTTCTTCGCCGCCGATGTACATGGGTACATCAATTTTTTGTTTTTTAAGTTCTGCTAAAACTTCTTTCAATCTTTTCTTTTCTGCAGAACCAGGTGCATATGACAGAACCGGTTCATTAACCGGCATTGGGTAGTAAAAATCTCCGTATTGCATGATCGTTATTTTTATAGTTTAAAAAGTTCAACAAAGGTATACCGTACAAGTGAGTGACACAACGATGTTGAACAGAATTTCAAATGCCAGTAACAAAATCTAACCACTAAGGCACGAAGATTCACAAAGGATTTCTTAGAGTTGCTTTGTGCCCTGGTGTCTTTGTGGTTCTATACCTACGCTTCAGTCTCCTTCTCACTCATCAAATAAGCTTTTATAAACCCATCCAGTTCCCCATCCATTACCGGGCCTACATTACCCACTTCATAATCGGTGCGGTGGTCTTTTATCATTTTGTATGGATGAAAAACATAACTCCGTATCTGGCTGCCCCACTCTATCTTTTTCTTTTTGCTGTTGCTGGCGTCTTTAAGCTCATTACGTTTTTGCAATTCAATTTCATACAGGCGGCTTTTTAGCATCTGCATGGCCATTTCACGGTTGCCAAGCTGGCTCCTGTCCTGCTGGCAAACTACTACAATTCCGGTTGGTATGTGTGTTAGCTGTACCTTGGTTTCTACCTTGTTTACATTTTGTCCGCCTGCACCGCCACTACGGCTTGTTTCCATTTTTACATCGGCCGGGTTAATATCTATCTTGATGGTATCATCAACCAACGGATACACATTTATAGATGCAAAGGAAGTATGCCTGCGTGCATTACTGTCAAAAGGAGAAATACGTACCAACCGATGAACGCCATTTTCAGACTTTAAAAATCCATAGGCGAAGTCGCCTTCAAACTCGTAAGTAGCGGTTTTAATACCGGCGCCATCACCCCATTGCCAGTCAATTTCAGTAACCTTCCAGCCCTGCTTTTCGGCATACATGCGGTACATGCGGGCAAGCATTTCGGCCCAGTCCTGGCTTTCGGTACCGCCGGCGCCGCTGTTTATTGTTAATACCACGGGTAGTTCGTCCTCGGGCTCGTTGAGGGTGCTTTTAAATTCGGCTTCTTCAATTTTTTCGATGGCAAAATCGTAAGCCTGCTTTACTTCCTCTTCGGTGGTATCGCCTGCTTTCCAGAACTCAAATAATACGGCAAAATCTTCCACGGCAGTTTCCACTACATGGTAAAGATTAATCCAGTATTCGTGTACTTTAATTTCTTTCAGAATAGCGGTTGCACGGGCATTATCATCCCAAAAACCCGGCGAAAGTGAAAGTTGTTTATCATTAGCTGCTTTGGCTTGTCGGTTAGCGACGTCAAAGAAACCTCCCCAAGACCAACACACGGTCCCTCATAGATTTAAGATGCTCTATTGTCATGCCGCAAAGGTAACTGAATAAGAAACAGGTAACAAGTTTTTTGAAACATGGGCAACAACCATTCCCTTAAAAATTACGTTTATAATAAAGTATTAAATGCTGCTCCTGAAATTAAACAAACGAGCCATGCGTGCAAAAAGCATTTAATATTGTCAGCTGTTTAACTGATAGATACCAAAAATAGTTTTAACTTTAGTAACCCCCCGGTCAACGTTTACCCAGTGTTCAGATAAATATGCTTTTAAAACGCTACATACCTCTTCTGTTGATCGCCTGCTCATTTTTATGTGCAATGCCCGTTTATATATTTGCACAATGCCCCCAAAATATTGATTTTGAAAGTGGTAATTTTAATGGCTGGACCTGCTATACAGGTAATGTGGCTTCTGTTAATGATGTAAATGTTATCAGTTTTAATTACGCCGGTGGCCCCAGTCCTAACCGGCATACTATGCTCTCTTCAATAGGTGGCGGAACAGACCCCTATGGGGGTTTTCCGGTAAACTGCCCCAACGGAAGCGGCCATTCCATTATGTTAGGTAATAATTCTGCAGGGCGTGAGGCCGAGGGTGTATCGTATGATTTTACTATTCCGGCAGGGGCTAATACCTATAACCTCATTTATAATTATGCCGTGGTATTTCAGGATCCCGGCCACCGGGAATCGGAACAACCCCGGCTTGATCTGCTTGTACAGAATTTAAGTGATAACAGCGCTATTGGCTGCTCATCCTTTTCGTTTTTTGCGAATGGATCGCCCTTGCCCGGTTTTCAGCTATCGCCCAACCCGGGTGGCAATACACCGGTTTGGTACAAGAGCTGGACGGCGGTTTCCATTAACCTGGATAACCTGGCCGGTAAAACCATCAGGCTGTTTTTTAAAACAGCCGACTGTACTTTTCGTATACATTTTGGCTATGCGTA
This sequence comes from Ferruginibacter sp., assembly GCA_030157685.1. Lineage (GTDB taxonomy): Bacteria > Bacteroidota > Bacteroidia > Chitinophagales > Chitinophagaceae > Ferruginibacter. Next base: position 12,269 of record JAOAUI010000317.1, read on the forward strand.
TATTGATGTAAACAGCGAATGCAGCGACCGGTTTGAGGGTGCTGATTTTTGCCCCGATGATAATTTTGTAAGTGTGAATGCACCATATGGTTATCAAACCTATACCTGGTGGAATACTGGTTTTACACAGGTATTGGGCAATTCGCAAACACTGACTTTAGCTCCGCCGCCAACTGCCGGTACCCAGGTAGCAGTGGTGGTTGTGCCTTACAGCGGCTATGGCTGCCTGGATACTTTGTATACTACGCTTTATGATACCCTTACTTACAAAGCCAATGCCGGCCCCGATAAAGTTTCGTGCAATAACAACATAATACAAATTGGCGTGCCACCCAAGCCTGGTTGGGTTTACCTGTGGACCCCCATCACAGGTTTAAGCAATGAACTTATTGCAAACCCGCTGGCTACACCCGATGTAACCACCGATTATATTTTAAACGTACAACATAACGGCGGCGGCTGCCGAAGTGCTGATACAGTTACCATAAAAGCTGCTAAACTATACGATGACCTGGACGTGTTTGGTAAACCAATCTGGTGCATTGGCAGCGGCGATAGCAGTGTGTTACAGGTTAAGCCCTGCGACAGCGTGCAATGGTATAAAAATGGTATTGCTATTGCCGGCGCCAATCAGCAACGCTACAAGGCTACTGAAACCGGTACATACCAGGCACAGGTGTTTAGTTTTTTAGGTTGTAATTTATTTACCAAAACCATTAATATAGATATATCATCTATCCCCGTGCCTGGCTTTACTGTTGATAAGCCCATACAATGTTTTATTAACAACAAATTTGTTTTTAAAAATACCAGTACCAATGCGGTTGGTGGCCCCTTGCAATACAAATGGATTACCGGTGATGGCTATACAGGCTTTACCCGTGACCTTACCTATAGTTTTAAAAAACCGGGTACTTACGAAGTGGTAATGATTGTAAACAGCAGCAGTGCCTGTGCCGACAGTACCAGTGCAACCGTTACCATACATCCAAATGTTTTTGCTGAGTTTAGTGTAAATTCTGCCTGCCTTAATAAGCCGGTAATACCTGTAAATAAAACTATTGAAGACGGCACATCTACCATATTTTATTTATGGGATTTTGGCAACGGTCAAACATCTACCTTACGTAACCCACCTGTGCAAACTTACCCGGCCGGGCCTGGTAATTATGTAATGAGTTTATCGGTAAGTTCGGCACAATGCCCGTTTCCATTAAACATACAAAAAAGGTTTGTAGTAATTGAGAAACCAGTGCCCGGTAAAAACTACCCCGAAGCTTATGCAGTTGCCAATTTGCCCTTAACCTTACAGGCCAGGCCCATTGGTACCAGTGTATTGTGGACACCGGCAGCCAGCCTTGATGATGCAACCAGCTATAAACCTGTTTTTATTGATAATAAAGAACGCATGTATTCCATTGCACTTAAAACTGCGGCCGGATGCATTACCATTGATACGCAGGTTGTAAAAATTAATAAGAACATTGTAATTTATGTGCCCAATGCTTTTACACCTAACAACGACAGCCGCAATGATCTTTTAAAACCCTTTATGATTGGTATTAAAGAACTGCTTTACTTTAAAATATTTAACCG
>JAOAUI010000318.1 GCA_030157685.1 Ferruginibacter sp.
CACCAGCTTGCCCAAAAATCAATCAGCACCACTTTACCATTGAATGATGAAAGTTTTACCATGCTGTCTTCCTTACTCATCAACTCAATTTCCGGGGCCAATTCTCCAATTCTCAGTTGTGCATGTACAACCGATGAACACAACAGGATCATCAGCGATAAAAATAAATTTTTCATTTACAACAATTCTTTTTTTGAAATAAGGACAATATAAAAAGCAATATTTTTTTCATTTTATTTATTTGATCGTATACCTCAAGCCGCCATAAAACATCCGCCCGTTTACAGGTCCCCAAACCATGGAGGCATCAAAGTACGGACTAAAAGGCTGATCTGCAGCTACAATAACCTGCTGCTGAAAATAATTTGCCAGGTTTTCTACCCCTACATAAATATCCAGCGGATGTTTTTTACCAACCGTTTTTGATACCTGTGTATTCATCAGCATATAGCCGGGCGAATATTGCCCCAACCGGTACATGGCAGGATTAGCCTGCGTATCGGGCAACCGCTTTCTGCCATTAAAGGTAATGGTATAATCAAACTTAAATCCATTGATAGCATATGCCAGGTTAGCAAAAGCCCTGTTCTTTGAGATAAGGGGACGCTCTGTTAATTTACCACTGTATGTTGTCTTTACATCAAATAACCGGTATGCCAGGCGTATCTCAAACTTTTTAATTGGTTCCAGATTTAATGCTGCCTGAAAACTGTTGGAATAAGACTTACCGGCTAAGTTATAAAACTTCACTGCTCTTGCATCTTCTACATCTACTACCACCTGATTGGTAAAGTCATTTCTAAAATAATCAACAGTAAACAAAGCATCATTACCAAACAGTTTAAATTTCTGGTCAACACTCAATCCTTTATTCCATGCTACTTCGGGATTAAGGCCATAGGCTTTTCCAGAAGCTGCGGCCACGATATTAACCTGCCTTGCACTTACAAACACGCTTGTATTCTCTGCAAAAATATTTGCCGTACGCTGGCCTCTTCCCACACTTCCACGAATGGTGGTTCCTTTAACCGGCTCGTACCGCAGATTTAAACGTGGTGTTACAAAGAACCCAAACAAACTGTTATGATCTGCCCGTAAACCCACCACCGCACTGAATTTATCATTGGGTGTAAAAGTGTACTCGCCAAAAATGCCAGGCACTATTTCTGTTCTAGCATAATTGCCGGCCTTAAACTTTTCATCATACTTATCATACAGAAAACTAAAACCCGTTCTGAATTTATGTATAGTTGTACTGATGATGGATTGATAAATTAAATTAGCGTAGACCGTTTTTTGTTTTGCATTATAGGTTGTCAATCCAAAATAAGCATCCTGATTATGGCTGATAGCTGCTGCCTGAAATCCGATACTCTTATATTTTTTTGCGGGAAAAACGTAGCCAATCTTTGCAAACCCTTCGTAGCGTTCCGTATTAATTCCCAGGCCATAACGGTTGGTGGTATTTTTATGGAGGTCAGGGTCAAAACGGGTTTCTCCGCCTGTTTTTCTATCCTGCAAAACTTTGATACCAAACTGTACCAATACGCCTTTGTTGTTATCAAACTTATAGCGGTTAATCAAACTCAAATTGTTACCGGTTGGCTGGTCACGAAAACCATCCTTATTAAAATCCAGTTTCTTATTGTATAAAAAATCATCGTGCAGCAATAATCCAACCGACCATTTATTGCTGATCTTTTTTGCAAGATTCAGGTTCAGGTCTGTTTTGCCATAATCATTTATATACAGATTGGCCAGCAATTTTTCGCTGCTCTCGGGTTTCTTTAATTCTACATTGATCTGTCCGGCAATACTTTCATAACCATTGGCAACAGAACCTACGCCCTTGGTTAATTGTATAGATTCTATCCACGGTCCGGCAATGGAATTTAAACCCAGCGGCGTTGCAATGCCACGGGGACCGGGCAGGTTTTCAACCGTAAGTTGTGTATAGTTACCGCTTAATCCCAGCAACTGAATTTGTTTAGAGCCTGTTACAGCATCGTTATAAGAAACATCCACCGAGGGATTGGTTTCAAAACTTTCGCTGAGGTTACAGCAGGCAGCTTTTAATAACTCACTGCTCAACATAGTTTCGGTTCTTATCGGGCTATAATTATTCACGTATGTGGTTTTCAATCTCGAGCTTACAGTTACTTCTTTTAACTGTTTATTTGATGCCAGCACGATCTTTAACTCGGTGCTTTCATGCACATTTAATGTATCAGATTTATAACCGGCATAGCTTACCACCAGGTTGTGGTTGCTGCTGTCCTGTGCAATACTGAACAGGCCAGTACTATCAGTAATAACACCATGCACACTGCCAAGCCAGAAAACACTTGCATTTGCAAGTGGCCTGAATTTCCCCTTGTTATCATCTTCCAAAACAATTCCTTTGATAAGTGCTGATCCGGCTTCGCTGCTGCGCTGTATGGTTTTAACTGAAGAATCAATGGTATAATTTATCTCCTGCAACCGTTGCACCACGGTATCTTTTTTCATTTCCATTTTCGCAGTCTCCATAGCCCGGTAAAGACAACATTTAGGTAAGGCGCTGTACACCGAAGTTTTTGCCTTTTTATTTTCAAGATCATGCCCTACGGCAACAATCCTGTTCTCTATTTTATCCAGTGATATTTTTGCAGGATTATATACAAGGGAAAGTTGTTGAGTTTCCATATCCCACACGGCAGACCTCACCCCTTTTACTTTCAATATATTTTCAATACGGTCCTTACACTGTTCACAAACTCCATGTACTTTAAAAGATATGGCTGTATCACCTGTGGCTAAGTTTTTATTTTGAGCATGAATTACCATACCTGTAAAAACCAGGTAAAGTACCAATACATAATGTAGCGGTTTCATAAAATAAAGTGTTTAAAATAACACTGTCCTGAATCCTTATCAGATCATTTCGGGTCGGGTATAAATCCAAAACAGTAAATACAGTTGCAGGCTTTGCTTTGCCTGCAACTGTTGTTAAAAGCTATTTTAATTACGCCTTGTAATTAAAATGCTTATTGTTTTTGTTTAAGATCCATACCACAACTAGGACATTTGCCGGGTTTGGCGCTGGTAACATCTGCATGCAT
>JAOAUI010000319.1 GCA_030157685.1 Ferruginibacter sp.
TCATATTGCAAAGTTAAGTTATGCAGATTGTAATTATCGGTTCGGGAAATGTGGCATCTGTTTTAGGCCGTTTGTGTAAACAGCGGGGGCACGAAATTGTGCAGGTAGTGAGCCGTAATACTTCTCATGCAAAACTACTGGCAGATGAATTGAAATGTGCATATGCAGACTATAATGAAAAATTAAATGATAGTGCAGGGCTTTATATACTGGCAGTAGCGGATACTGCATTGCAGGAGTTAAATAAAAGCATTAACCTGGGAACTAAACTGATACTGCATACGGCTGGTTCGGTTAGCAAAGAAGTGCTTAAAGATATTTCGCTTAATTATGGAGTATTGTATCCTTTGCAAAGCCTGCGCAAGGAAATGGAATACGAAACTGATATTCCTTTTTTAATTGACGGGAACTCAGCAGAGACTTTAACACTGGTTGAAGATTTTGCAGGAACATTATCAACGAATGTTACCAAAACATCCGACGATGAAAGGCTGAAGCTGCATGTGGCAGCTGTTGTGGTAAGTAATTTCACCAATCATTTATATGCAATTGCCGAAGATTTCTGTAAAAAAGAAAATGTAGATTTTGCATTACTGACCCCACTGATTAAAGAAACTGCAGAACGTGTGGCACACTTTTCTCCGGCTGCTGTACAAACCGGCCCTGCTGTGCGGAATGATATTTTCACCATTGAAAAACACCTGCGTATTTTGGCAGATCATCCCCAGCTTAAGTATATGTACATTAAACTTACTGATAGTATTATGACCTCACCGCCAACCCCATCTCCTAAGGGAGAGGAGGCTTAGACTATTAAAAGTATTTCAGTTGATAACGGCCTGGCTTTTACTTAATAGGGAAAACAATATCTGTTTGAATTTTATAGGGGTCAACCGGTTTTCCGTTTTTATCAATCGGGTCGGTTATATAAATTTCGTAAGAAGGGCCTGCCGGTATTTTTTTATTTTCTTTCATCCATTCTTTCATAGCATCGTATCCCTGGGGCAACAGCTCAAAGGGGCCAAAGAAATGTACTATTAATGCTTTGCCGCCATTCATCTGGTGTATTTGTACTCCCTTAACCGGTTTTGATCCGGGTTTATTAACAGGTATACCGGCTTCAAAAAAGAAAGGAGCTTTTTGTTTTTTGTACCAGGCCATGGGTGCACCTGCCGTTTTCAGGTTATTCTTTTTTATGTATTCAGGCAATTTTGTGCCATAGATTTTGCCCAGTTTTAAACCGATGCGTTCAAAGGTAGCAGCGCTGTCTTTGCAGTAAATCACAGTCATTTTTGGCGCAACCGTATCCACTATATTTATAATTGGGGGGCGGGGATACTTTCTTTCAGGCTCTTTTTTTGTTTCAGTTATTATACGGCCCTTTTCAGGTTTTGGAGGATCTTTTTTTTTATCGTCACCACAGGAACCCAGTAAAATAGCAATAAAAACGATGGAAGTATTGAATAAGATCTTTGTGTTTACAGGCATGGCGGCGGCAATATTATTAAAAGCGAAAAGTAGTAAAACCTTTTAACTTTTCAAACTTAAAAACATTACAGGTAAGTTATATTTTCCCTAATTAGTAATTTAAAGTAGGTTTGCAACCCGAAATTTGCACAATTATGTACGAGATAACTTTCAGGTTTGAACAAAAAGGGCTGGAGCCGATTACTTTATCAGGAATTGAACCCGATCAGTCTGTTTTAGAAGTGGCTTTAAAGAATGATATTGAGCTTCATCATAATTGTGGCGGTGTTTGTGCATGCAGCACCTGTCATATTTATGTAGACCAGGGCGATGAGTTTTTAGAAGAACTGAGTGATAAAGAAGAGGATTTTATTGACCGTGCTGTAAATCCACGGATCAATTCACGCCTGGGCTGCCAATGTGTGTTGCAGGATGGAGATGGTAAAATTTCTGTTACTTTGCCCGACCAGACACAGTTTTTGGGAGAATAAAGCAATGTTAATCCGTTAATCCGTTAATTTGTTAATTGGTGGAGAGATGGCTAACAATAAAGGCTTTTACAAACGTATACTCCCAACGGATTAACTAATTAACCAATTAACTAATTAACATGACTTTCGAACCCCCCATACACTGGAACGATTATGAAGATATTGCCATGAAGCTGTACGAACGCTTTGGTGACGACTTTGGTGAAAGTAAGATATACCGCATTCGTTTTACCGACCTGCACAAATGGGTGATGGAAATACCAAAATTTGAAGGTAAGGCCGAAGAAAGCAATGAAGGCCACCTGGAGATGATACAAAGCAGTTGGGTGTATGAGTGGAGGGATGGGCAGAAGTAAAAAAGTTAATCCGTATATCCGTTAATTTGGGGTAGCGGACTAACAATAAAAGCTTTTACGAACTCATGCTCCACACGGATTAACGTATTAACCAATTAACGGATTAACGTGTTAGAAAAATTTAAAACCATTAAAACCTTTGTATTCGATGTTGACGGTGTGCTTACCGAGGGCAGTTTATTGATTTTAAATGACGGGCAGATGGCGAGGCTGATGAATATTAAGGATGGATATGCTTTGCAACTGGCAGTAAAAAAAGGATACCGTGTTGTAATTATTTCCGGCGGTACATCTGATGCGGTAAAGGAAAGATTGGAAAAGCTTGGCGTAAAAGATTGCTTTTTAAAAGTTGATAATAAGAAGGAAAAGCTGATTGAATATGTTGCACAGCATCAGCTTAATTGGGATGAAGTGCTGTTCATGGGAGATGATATACCCGATTATATACCCATGCAGTTAACTGGCTTGCCCTGCTGCCCGGCCGATGCAGTTGCTGAAATAAAACAGATATCACAATACATTTCGCCTGTTGAAGGCGGTAAAGGCTGCGCCCGGGATGTAATTGAAAAGGTTTTGAAACTGAACGGCCACTGGGATCTGGATACAACCGTAGCTTCGAGGTAAATGGTGAATTTCAAATTCCAATGCTTATTTTCGCTCTCATAAATTTTTCATGAAATTACTAACAGCTTTTTTAAGACTGGTACGCCTGCCTAACCTGGTTATGATTGCTGTAACGCAGGTGTTGTTTTATTTTACGCTGGTTGAACCATTTTATTCGGGCACTCATGATGCTTATATAACTTTCAGGGCAAGGCATTTTCTTTTACTCATCATATCATCCTTGCTTATTGCTGCTGCAGGCAATATCATCAACGATTATTTTGACCGTAATATTGATGAAATAAACAAGCCTGAAAAGAAAATTATAGACAAGCTCATAAAAAGGCGATGGGCAATAATCATGCACATTGTATTTTCCTTTGTTGCAATTCTTATTGGTTTTTATGTTGATTCCCAAACGCCGGTTTTTTGGCTGGGCATTTCAAACACAGTTTGCGTGTTTTTATTGTTTGCTTACAGTATCAGCCTAAAAAAGAAATTACTGGTTGGCAATATTTTGATTTCACTGCTTACAGCCTGGGTAATTTTGGTTTGCTTTCTTTGTTATTACCGCAGTTTCAGCTGTTCCTATTGCGACCCATCTGAATGGCAGGGCCGGTTAAACCGCTTTATCCGCATCAGCTTTTTATATGCCGGATTTGCCTTTGTTATTTCGCTGATACGGGAAGTGGTTAAAGATATGGAAGACATGGAAGGTGATAAAAAATACGGCTGTAAAACAATACCCATTGCCTGGGGCATCCCGGCCAGCAAGGTTTTTGTGGCAGTATGGCTGGCGGTTTTAATTGGTACGATCAGCATTGTTCAGGTATATGTATGGCAACTGGGATGGTATTGGAGTGCTGCATATTCTATTATACTGATAATTGGCCCGCTGGTGTGGATACTGCGTAAACTATACCAGGCGCAGGTTCCTAAAGATTATCATCAGCTAAGTACTGTTATTAAAATAGCGATGCTGGCTGGGTTGTTGTCGATGGCTTTCTTTAAAATTTATTCGTAAACAAACCTAAATGGTTTTATAAGAGTCTAAATTTTTAAAACTCTAAGAATACTTATAGGTTTATGTGACTTTAAAAACTCTAAGAAAACCTTATAGGTTTATGCAAAAAATCATTCTAGCTTCACAATCGCCGCGGCGCAAACAATTACTGGAGTGGGCCGAAGTTCCTTTCGACATTGTTGTTAAAGAAACCGATGAATCTTATCCTGAAGGTTTAAACATTGATGAAATTGCCGTACACATCGCCAGGAATAAAGCTTTGGAAATTAAATCAGATTTTGCCGGTTCTATACCCATTCTTGCAGCCGATACTATTGTTGTTTTGCAGGGGCAGATCATTGGAAAACCAAAAGACAGGGAAGATGCCGTTAATATCCTTTCATCGCTCTCAGGCAAGCAACACCAGGTTGTTACGGGTGTTGTTATTCTGTATAATGAAAAAGAAACTGCATTTGCAGAAACGACCGAAGTACTTTTTCATGAACTAAGTCTGGCGCAGATAGAATTTTATGTAGACAATTACAAGCCTTACGATAAAGCCGGTGCCTATGCCATACAGGAATGGATTGGTGTGGTTGGTATAAAAAACATTAACGGTGACTTTTACAATGTAATGGGCCTGCCGGTAAGCAGGGTAGTGCAGGCCTTGCAAAGTTTGTAATTTTCAATTTTCTGTGTATTTTGTTTGTTGTAAAACGTCATCCCTATGACAGAAAGACTACTGCAATACATCTGGCAATTTCAATATTTTAATTACAGCGATCTGCATACTGAAGAAGGCGAGCCGCTGCAAATCATTCATCCCGGTTCGCTTAATACCAACCAGGGCCCCGATTTTAGTGATGCTAAAATAAAGGTCAACACAACGATCTGGGCGGGCAGCATAGAGTTGCATATCAATACTTCGGATTGGAAAAATCATAAACACAGCAATGATAAAAATTATAAAAATGTAATTCTACATGTTGTTTGGCAGCACGATATTAATTTAAACCTTTCCTGCTCTACTTTAGTATTGGAGGATAAAGTACCCAAACTGCTGTTGAGTAAGTATGATGAATTAATGAATGCGGATTCTTTCATTCCCTGCGAAAAACACATTCAGCAGATAAACAGCCTTAGCTGGCAAAGCTGGAAAGAACGGCTGCTGATTGAAAGGCTGGAGCAAAGAACACAGCTGGTCTTTGATTATCTGCAAAAAAATAAAAACCACTGGGAAGAAACATTCTGGTGGCTGCTTGCCAGAAATTTTGGTGTAAAGCTGAACAGTGTTGCTTTTGAAAAGATTGCTCAATCAGTTTCGGTAAACATACTGGCTAAGCACAAAGGGCAAATTCACCAGGTAGAGGCATTGTTATTTGGCCAGGCAGGTTTGCTTGATGGAGTTTTTACAGAAGATTATCCAACACTTTTACAAAAGGAATACCTGTTCTTAAAAAAGAAATACAACCTGTACAAAGTTGAAGCTTCTATGATTTTTTTACGGATGCGGCCTTCCAATTTCCCTACGGTAAGATTGGCCCAGCTGGCAATGCTGGTGCATAACAGCCTGCATCTCTTTTCTAAAATAAAAGAAAGCAACAGTATAAAAGCTATCAAAGAATTATTGGAGGTAACTGCCAACGATTACTGGCATTATCATTATGTATTTGACGAAACCTCTGCTTTTAAAAAGAAAAAACTGGGTGAGCAGATGATTGATAATATCCTCATCAATACTGTTGTGCCTGTTTTATTTGCCTATGGCCATTATCATGGCGAAAATAGTTTTAAGGATAAAGCCCTGCAATGGCTTGAAGATATTAAAGCCGAAAAAAACAGCATCACCAACGGCTTTACATCTTTACAGGTTGAAAATAAAACTGCTTTTGATTCGCAGGCTTTAATTCAGCTAAAGAATGAATATTGTAATAAAAAGCGTTGCCTGGATTGCAGTATAGGCAACAAATTGATAAGAAACAAATGAAGTTATGGTCTGACCTTCGGTCTGACCATGTATGTTGCCACAGAGACACAGAAGCACAGAAAAATTAAGGAATTAAAGACTCATTGAAAATGCTTAATCCAAAGTTTCCCCTTTAGGGGGCGGAGGGGGGTAATTATACTCAATATTTACCTCTAAATCCGGATGCAAACTTTTTGCAACCGGACAATTATCTCCAACTCTTTCTAAAATGATGCGGTCTTTTTCTTCTAATTGTAACGTTTTAGGAAATGAAAGTATCACATCAATCTTACCTATTCGCCTGGGTTCACTCAGCATATGCTTGGTAACAGCAATTTCGGTTCCGGCAAGGTCAATACCCATATCATTTGCCTTTAAAGCCATGGTTGTAACCACACAGGTAGCCAGGGCAACGCATAAAGTATCAGTAGGACTGAAACGTTCTCCTTTACCGCGGTTGTCTGTTGGGGCGTCTGTTTCAATTACAGTGCCACTTTGCAGGTGGGTACATTCGCATCTTAAATGTCCCTTGTAAACAATAGAAGCAGTCATTTGTTAAATTTTGAAATAATTACAATTTTATTGCTCAAAATGCAGCGGTTCTCAGTGCAAATGTATCATCTTTAATCAGCAGATAGTATTTTTGCATAAATTTACGTTTGTAAACAAATTACATGAAGCAATTATTAGTTTTTTTAACATTGTTCGTCTTTTCAGCTTCCGCATTTGCACAGGAAACTAAAAAGCCAAAGCAAAAATCCCGCAAAGAACAAAAGCGGGATAAGATCAATGCACAGATAAAAGCAGAAGAAGAAGGTGTGATTGCTTACAGGAAACATTTTGCTTTTGGTGTTAAGCTGGTTTCTGACGGCTATGGCATATCATTTGAAAAAGGTTACTCTAAGTCTGTAAAAAAAACAACCTTGTTTCAATTAGAGATATCTGAGCGTAAGCATCAGAAGGAGGTTAAGCAAACCAATACCACAACATCTATATCATCCCCATTTATATATGGTAAGGTCAACTTTTTTTACCCGGTAAAACTGGGTGTACAGAAACAATTTTTATTGGGTAATAAAAGCAATAAGAACGGGGTAAGTATTACTGCAAATATCGGAGGCGGATTGTCGCTGGGTTTATTACGGCCATACGAAGTGCAGGTAGAAAAGAACGGAGAGATTGTTTATGTAAGGTACGAATCGGATGATAGTTTACTTTTTAAAACCGGTAATATACTTGGCGGGCCTGGCCTTGGCAAAGGATGGAACCATTTGAAATTAAATCCGGGGCTATACATTAAACCAGGCTTACGTTTTGATTACGGCCGGTACAATGATTTACTGGCTGCCATTGAAGTTGGTGTGGCTGCCGAGTTCTATTCAAAGAAGGTTCCCCAGATGTTTGATAATAAACAAAAACAATTTTTCTTTTCGGCCTGGTTTACCGTTTTGTTTGGCAAAAGAAAATAAGTGTTCGTATTCATTTAATCTTCAGAATTTCATTTCATGATAGAGTTACCCGTAATTGACGGAATAGTAGAACAAACCCCGATAGCTATCGGGGCAAAAAAACCAAATTGGTTAAGAGTTAAATTACCGATTGGAGAAGAATACCGCCATGTGCGTAGCCTGGTTGATACGCACAAGCTGCACACCATCTGCGAAAGCGGTAATTGCCCCAATATGGGCGAATGCTGGGGTGAAGGAACGGCTACATTTATGATCCTGGGAAATATCTGCACCCGCAGCTGTGGATTTTGTAATGTAGCTACCGGAAGGCCATTGGAAGTAGATTGGGATGAACCACAACGTGTGGCCGAAGCCATTAACCTGATGAAAGTAAAACATGCGGTTATCACATCTGTTGACAGGGATGAACTGAAAGATGGTGGCAGCATAATCTGGTACAATACCATTAAAGCGGTTAAAGCTTTAAACCCCACTACAACTTTAGAAACACTGATACCCGATTTTAAGGGTAACAAAGAAAATATACAGCGTGTTATTGATGCAGCACCTGAAGTGGTTAGTCATAATATTGAAACCACCGAACGCCTGACACGGCAAGTACGCATTCAGGCCAAATACTGGCAGAGTATGGAAACATTGAAGATTTTAAAAGCAGGTGGCATGCGTACCAAAAGCGGCATCATGCTGGGCCTTGGCGAAGAGAAGGAAGAAGTGATTCAGACTTTAAAAGACTTGAAAGGGAGTGGAGTAGATGTGGTAACTATTGGCCAATATCTTCAACCTACAAAAAAACATTTACCTGTTGCACGTTTTGTACATCCTGATGAGTTTGCCGAATTCAGGGAGATAGGATACAACCTTGGATTGGATTATGTAGAGAGCGGCCCGTTGGTCCGGTCATCTTACCACAGCGAAAAACACGTGATACCGGGTTATGGGAAAAACAAATGGATGGAAGAAAAGAGTTTGGAGTCTTGAGTCTTTAGTCAGGAGTTTGGGGTTATTAAATTCAGAATTTTATGCTGAAGAATAAATCATCTAAAATATTTGCAACAGCCGGTTTTTTACTGGCTGTTTGTTTTTTTGTTACTACCGCTTCTTTTGCGCAGGTTAAATGGGTAAATGTTGATGCTGATTATGCACCTTTACCTGCATCGGTACAGGTTTTTAAAACCACCGATAGTTTGGATGGTAAGCCATTTATTGCTTATTACATAAAAGCAAAGCTGAAAGACAAGAAGCTTGATTTTACAACTGATACAACACTTGGCAGAAGATTAACTCCTTTACAGTTTTATGAAAAGAATGAGCGGCCGGTGGTTGTTGTGAATTGTACTTTTTTTAGTTTTGAAACAAACCGGAATTTGAACATGGTGATTAAAGACGGGAAATTGGTTAGTTACAATATTCATACAATACCAATAAAAGGAAAAGATACATTTCAATATAAACATCCCGTAGGAAGCGCAATTGGAATTAATAAGAAGAGAAATGCAGATATTGTGTGGCTATTCACTGATTCTTTAAAAAGAGAATCATTTGCATTTCAAATACCAATAGTAGCTGCAAAAGATAGTATTTCAGGGTTTGATCTAAACAGAATTTATCACAATACTTTTCCCAATAGTCCGGAACATTATGGCCCACCAAGATTTTTCTTTAACAAATGGAAAATGAAAACTGCAATTGGTGGTGGTCCGGTATTAGTACAAAACGGTGAAGTAAAAATCACCAATGAAGAAGAATTAAAATTCACAGGTAAAGCCATCAGCGATAAACATCCCCGTACCTGCATGGGTTATACCAATGATGGATATCTTATTATCATGGCCATCCAGGGCAGGCTTACTGGCATTGCAGAAGGAGCCACACTGGAACAGGAAGCAAAACTGCTGATAGATCTGGGTTGTGTGGAAGCATTGAATTTAGATGGCGGCGGCAGTAGTTGTATGCTGGTTAATGGAAAAGAAACCATTAAGCCAAGTGATAAAACTGGTGAGCGGCCAGTGCCTGCAGTATTTTTAATTAAGCAAAAATAAATCGCTAATCCATATCCCAAACCAATGCACTGGCGCCCAATATAGCCGCATCAGATTCATTCAGCTCACTAAACATTAATTTTACCTTATTCTGAAAAATAGGTAACAGATTTAGCTCCATGTGCTTTTTGGTAGGATTAAGCAGCAGGTTACCGGCTTTCGTGAGTCCACCAAACAATACAATTGCCTCTGGCGAAGAGAACATAATTGCATTTGCCAGTGATTCACCCAATATTTGCCCGGTGAACTCAAAAATATTGTTGGCAATATTATCGCCCTGCATGGCACATTCATATACCGTTTGGCTTGTTAATTCATTAATGGTATAGTTGCGTAGCAGGCTGGTTTCTTCGGGGTATTGGGTAAGCATTTCAATTGCAGTTTCTCTAACACCCGTAGCTGATGCGTATGCTTCCAGGCTTCCATGCATACCTGTACTTTTATGTAACCTGCCACCAGGCCTGATGATGGTATGCCCCAGTTCTCCCGCAAATCCATCATGGCCTACAACTATCTTTCCGTCAATTACAATTCCGCTGCCAACACCTGTACCTAATGTAATGACGATAAAGTGCTTCATACCTTTGCAGGCGCCATACATCATTTCACCCATGGCAGCGGCATTGGCATCGTTGGTAAGTTTGGTCGTAAGTTTAAATTTCTTTTCAAAAAGATCGGCAATCGGTATAATGCCTTTCCACTTCAGGTTGGGGGCATACTCAATTGTGCCGGTGTAAATATTGCCATTAGGTGCACCCATTCCAATACCAATAAATTGTTTCAGCCCACCGGCCCTTTCAATCATGGGCATTAATTTATCACTCAGGTCATCTATAAAATCATCAACCCTTTCATGCAAATTAGTAGGTACACGATCCTGTTCAATAATTTCACCGGCTTTGGTTACTATACCAAATTTGGCGGTAGTACCGCCTATATCTATACCAATTGCTAATTTATCTTTCATGTTTATTTTTTTAATGGCCCCCACCTTCAATTGCTGCATCGTAATCAATGCCCTGCCTTTTTAAAATACTTTTTACTGCAATGGCAAAAAATGCCAGGTATGCAAAACAAATTACACAAACCCAATAAGATTGATGAATACCGATTACATCTGCCAGCTTGCCCTGGATAGGTGGGATGATACCTCCTCCCAAAATCATCATAATCAAAAAGGCAGACCCTTCAGTAGTATATTTTCCCAATCCTGCAATTGATAATGTAAAAATACATGGCCACATAATTGAACAGAATAAACCTCCGCTTAAAAAAGCATAAATGGCTATAGTTCCTGTTGTCATAGTGCCTACTATCATGGCAACAACTGCAAGCAGGCTGAATATTAATAATGTTCTTGCTGGTTTGTTTTTGCTTAGGTAAAAAGCTGCAATCTGAATTAATACACAAACCACATAATAATACAAAGGTTTCATATCATATTGAGCCACTGTGTTTACACCAACAATTACCCCAAAAGCAATCAGCGGAACAATGATCTGTAATAAAAGTTTAGAATTATCTGATAATTTAAATGCAGATACCGCACCTGCCCACCGGCCAATCATTAAACTTCCCCAATACATGGAAATATAAGGAGCAGCTTCCGAAGACTGAAATCCGCCAAAATCTGATTGTTTCAGCAATTCGCTTAAATTACTTCCAATTGCAACTTCTACCCCCACATAAACAAATATGGCAAGCATGCCCAACACCAGTTGAGGATATTGCATGGCGCCCCATCCGGCTGATTTTTTCTTTGCTGTAATATTAGCTGCCAATAAACCAATTACAACCACAGCTAAAGCGCCCAGTAACCATTTTAACCGATAAGATTCCAAAGCATGTTTTTGAGCGTCATCTAAAGTTGCAGGGTCTGTTTTATAACTGCTGAAAACAGGTACAAACATTATTATCAGCAACCCTGTCATAATTAAAAGCGTGTATAATGCCTTAGTGCCACTTTCTACTTTTTCTTCGGAAATACCAGCAGGTACTTTTTTACTAAAATAAAAAAGTGCAGCAGCTCCAATAAATAATGCTCCTACACAGGTATAAAGAATAATTACTTTACTTAAACTTAAAGCAGCAATCTGTTCATCAGTGATGGCTGCGGTGCTGCCAAACAGTGCAATAGCAACCACAATGGGGCCAATTGTTGTACCAAATGAATTTATACCACCACCCAGGTTAACACGACTTGTACCTGTTGCAGGATCGCCTAAAGAAATGGCAAAAGGTTGTGCTGCTGTTTGCTGTAACGAAAATCCTAATGCCACTATAAATAAGCCAACCAGCATACCTGCAAATGTGTTTGCATTTACTGCAATGATCATCGCAGCTGCACCCAATGCAGAAAAAAGAAGACCATACACAATACTCTTTTTATAACCCCATTTGCCCACCAGATCTTTTCCTCCAAAGGCTCCATAGGCAAAAAGCATTAATGCGCCAATATAATAAGCAGTGTAAAAAGCAAAATCTATCAGCTGGCTTTGAAACTGATCCAGTTTAAAATAATGTTTGCAGAATGGAATAAACACACTGTTTCCGGCAGCTATAAATCCCCAAAAAAAGAAAACGGTAACTAAAGTACCCAATGCACCATAATTTGTTTCTTTTAAACCTTGTTTTTCCAATGGAGTAATTAAATCATTTTGTTCAGTTGGCATATCGTTAATTTTTAGCTGATGAAAGTAGAATAAAAATATCATTGAGAAAAATTTAGGTTTCAAATTGGTTTGCATCAAAATGATTGGTA
This sequence comes from Ferruginibacter sp., assembly GCA_030157685.1. Lineage (GTDB taxonomy): Bacteria > Bacteroidota > Bacteroidia > Chitinophagales > Chitinophagaceae > Ferruginibacter. The sequence continues at coordinate 12,156 of JAOAUI010000319.1, forward strand.
AATTGAACGGCAATAAAAAATGTATGGAAATTTTACACGTTAGTGCCGAATGTTACCCTTATGCAAAAGTTGGAGGGCTTGCTGATGTAGTTGGTACGCTGCCAAAGTACCAGCAACAACTTGGCCATATAGCCAAAGTAGTTGTACCCATGCACCGTACAAAATTTTTGCTTGAAAATGAATGGAACGTTGAACACAAAGGCGGATTTATGATGGGCGATGCTCATTTTGATTACACCATCATCAAGGAAAAAACAAATAAGCTGGACTTTGACTTGTACTGTGTTGACATTTACGGATTGCTTGACCGTGAAAATGTGTACAGCTATGATGACGATACAGAACGCTTCACTGCATTTCAGATTGCTGTGGTAGACTGGCTTAGCCATTGGGAGCACAGGCCCGATGCAGTGCATGTGCACGATCATCATACGGGCCTTATACCTTTTATGATGCGTCATTGTTATGATTACAGTCACCTGGCTGAAGTACCTACCATACTTACTATTCATAATGCCCAGTACCAGGGCTGGATGAGTTGGGATAAAAGTAATTATATACCAGCCTGGGATAGCTGGCAGGGAGGTTTATTAGAATGGGATAATACAATTAACCCGCTTGCCTGTGCGGTAAAATGTGCCGACAGGGTAACTACCGTTAGCCCCAGTTATATGGAAGAACTTACCCAACAGGCAAATGGTTTAGAAGGGTTATTCAGAATGGAAAGAGCAAAGTCATCAGGAATACTGAATGGTATTGATACTGTTGTGTGGAATCCCGAAACCGATACATATATTCTTGATAATTTCTCAGTTAAAGATGCTTCAACCGGAAAAAAATTAAACAAGAAAAAGCTTTGCAAAGATTTTAAACTGGATGATAAATTGCCGCTTTTTGTTTACATCGGGAGACTGGTTGGCGAAAAAGCGGCTGACCTTTTACCTCAGGCAATCACAGATTCGATAAGCCAGCTGGGTAAAAGAATGAATTTTTTAATTCTGGGCAGTGGTGATAAACGGGTTGAAGATCACTTAACTTATTTAACCGAGGGCTTTGCCGGATTCTACAATTCAAAAATAGGGTACAATGAAAAGCTGTCGCACCAGATGTATGCAGGCGCCGATTTTTTATTAATGCCCAGCAGGGTAGAGCCCTGTGGATTGAACCAGATGTATGCACTGCGTTACGGTACCATTCCTATTGTAAGAAGCACCGGTGGTTTAAAAGATACAGTGATAGATTTTGGTGAACCCAACGGTTTTGGAATCCGTTTTAATCATGCCAGTGTTTGGGATATAACTTATTCCATTCATCGGGCGGTTGAACTTTATGATGATAAAGAAAAAATGCCAGAACTGATAAAACAGATCATGCAGATTGATAACAGTTGGGAAAAAAGTGCAGCAAAATATATTGACTTATACAATTCAATTCAGCTTAAATAAAACTATATGATAAGTAAATCAGTAATAGCCGTAATACTTGGAGGTGGTGCCGGCAGCCGCCTGTATCCACTTACATCAACACGCAGCAAGCCCGCAGTACCCATTGGCGGTAAATACCGTTTGGTTGATATTCCCATTTCCAATTGCATCAACTCCAGCATCAACCGCATGTTTGTACTTAC
>JAOAUI010000320.1 GCA_030157685.1 Ferruginibacter sp.
ATTTCCAGTGCTTACTGTCCAGTTCTTCTTTCTTTTCAATTTGTGCCAGGCATTTTGGGCATATCATAATGCTGGTATCGGCAGACAGGCCGTTTTGGGGTGGCACTTCAAACAGTTTTAAACTTTCGGGAGATTTACAAAGTTCACATTCATTTCCACTACGTATTGCCAGTTGTTCTTCTACTTTCATTTTACTTAATTTGGTGCAAAAGTAAATAAAGCAACATAGAATTGAAGAAAACTTATTTGTCGGAGAAAGCTACCCCTCTTTTAATGATTACAGCAATGCGCCTTCTCCATATAGCTTCGTCCTTTTCATCGTAATTAAAGTAAACGGCTATCCTGTCTTCCAGTATCCAGTTTACCTGAACAAATTTCATATTCATGTAGTTCGGGAGATAACCTTTTATAACATACAGGTGATTTGCTTCGTCAATATAAGCAGTGTCAATACCCAATCCTCCTTCTTCAATGTCTTTTTTATCTCTTTTGTAAAACAGTTGCGTGTTATAATTATTCTTATTATCAATAGTAAAAGCCTGCACATCAATACTGGTAAAATCTTTGTTGTCATGCTTAGGGAGAAATTTATGTTGCGCCTTTACAAGCAATGAATCGGTATAATCTTCTTTAAATTCATTTAACGGCAGCAGCACGCAATAGGGTGCAATTTCATTATTGCAAAACAATTGCAGGTCATTTTCAGCAAAGTCTGTTTCAACTGGTTGAACAAGGGAAGCTGAGCTGTCTGCTTTAGATGAGGCGCCTTTAGACGTATCTTTCCAATCAGGAGGATAATATTTACCCGTTTGATTGCAGCTAAGCAATGTAAGGCAGGATAAAATAATTATTGCCATTCGATTGAACATGGTTACTTTTTTGTGCTAAATGTAAACCGAAATCTTCATGGCATAAAAATTATTTGTTAAGGGGTTTCAATTATTTTTACTGATAATTACAATGACACTGAAACAAAAAATATACAATCATTATCTGCACCTGATTGATGAAAAAGTAAACATGCTGCAGCAGGTATTAGCCGACCTGAAGGTGAGTGGGGCCAACGAAACCAAAAGCACCGCAGGCGATAAACATGAAACTGCACTGGCCATGCTGCAGATTGAACAGGCCAATACACGTGCACAATTGCAGGAAGTGCTGACTCAAAAAGCCGCACTGGAAAAGATCAATCCAATATTATCCGCATTCGTGATTGTGAACGGCAGCCTGATTAAAACCAACCGTGGGTATCTTTTTATGAGCATTGCTTTGGGTAAGGCTGTTATAGACAATAATGCTGTTATTGCTTTATCACCACAATCGCCATTGGGGCAAAAACTGATGGGCTTAAAAACAGGAGATGTTGCTTTGATAAATGAAATGAAATATAGTATTGAAGAAATTGAATAATACTATTTTACAGCATTTACAGTAAATTACTGAACAATCATTGTCAATAATTAATCAATTCCATCCATATAAAATTTGTGTATCTTTTTTATTGCTGTTTGCAATAAGCTTTTCTGTTTGTGCCGATAATTCTTCAGATTCTTTACAAAAAAACAAGGCAATAGGGATTGAGGAATTATTTCAAAAATTTGCTGATGGTACAGATTCATGCGTAATTCCTTTCAGCAGGGCTGGTAACCTGATACTGATCAGGGTTAAGGCAGATACCACAGAAGGGAATTTTATACTGGACACCGGCGCCCCGGGCCTTGTACTAAACATCACTTATTTCAGAAATTACCCCCCAACTACAGATATTCATGAAGAGCAAAGCGGAATCACAGGTGGCGTATCAGCAGTAAAAAAAACACAGGTTGGCAAACTGAGTTTTGCTTGTGTAAGCAGTGCTGCGGTAAACGCCGACCTGGTAAATCTTGGCCATATTGAGAATGCAAGAGGCATACGCATTTTCGGACTCATTGGCCTGTCGTTGTTGCGCCAGTTTGAAATGATCATTGATTATGAAAACAGTTTGCTTTACCTGTACCGAATACCAAAGAAAAATGCATCAGCTTTTAAAAGTTATTTACTCAAAGATGCATCAGCATACAATACAATACCGATCGAAATATGGAACAATAAAATTGTTACCCGTACAACTCTGGCAGGAAAAAAGTTACGACTCATTATTGACACAGGCGCCGAATCAAATATGCTGGACAGCCGGCTGCCCAACAAAGTTTTTGAAAATGTGGAAGTATTGCGACGTATAAAATTAACAGGAGCAGGGGATAAAAAAGTGGAAGCACTTTATGGAAACCTCAACAATCTCAGCATCGGAGATCAGAATACCGGGATTTTACCCGTCATCATAACCAACCTGGAAAAAACCTGCCTGGCAGATAACAGTTGTATTGACGGTATTTTAGGATTTGATTTCCTTTCGTTACATAAAATAGGATTTAACTTTGTTAACAATAAAATGTTTATATGGAAATGAGGCGGCATAATAAAAGTATATTCAAATGGCTGCTGGCCTGCTGTACTGTATTGCTGATACTTACTGTGCAAACCGCACAGGCACAGGTGCCCGTAAAATCTTATTCTGTAAAGAATGGCAAGATGTTTATTGCTATTGGTAAAGACCTGCATAAGGATTCACTGAAAAGTTTTATAGCTCAATACGAGTTGGCTGATCTTGATCTGTATGGTTTCCTGAAAACCGGTTCTGCAGATTCACTGAACAAACTTGGCTGGAAAGTTGACATTAATAATGCAGAAGTATTCGTCATCAGCAAACCTTTATTCAGCCTGGATAATGTGAATGACCCGGGTGATAAAATAATTTTTACCCATAAGGAAAGTATGGATGTACTTCCGCCAAATACCGGCGACCAGGTACATTTTGGCTTTAATCGTTTTAAAAATAAAACTGCTTTTGCTGTTTCAGATTCAGTTGTCAGATTCTTTCTTCGTGGGAATACAAACGCAGGCGTTGTTGGCCTTGCCGGCAGTTTCAACAACTGGGAACCAACCGCTTTACGGATGACAAAAACCGACAGCGGCTGGATAGCCAATGTAAAACTTGGCCCGGGGAAGCATTGGTACAAGTTTATTATTGATGGCAACTG
>JAOAUI010000321.1 GCA_030157685.1 Ferruginibacter sp.
TCAATCCCGATAGCTATCGGGATTATTTCACTTTTCTTTCTTTCCAGCTATAACTCCCAAACTTACCCAGCCAGCCGGCAATTACTGTGTACAAAATATGAAAAGGCTGCATCAGCGGAAAAAGCCAGAGCATGCTCCGTTTGCCAAAGAATTTTGAAACCGGCATCAAAAAAATTAACTCGGTAATTGTTTTAATGATGAGGAGAAACAGCCAGAACTCTAAAACCGTGAAAACAAATGTGAAAGGATAAAGACTGATTTTGAATGTAGCTTTTATAAAAATGGCTGCAACCGGAAGCGCCACCAGCAATACGTTAACCAGGTAAACCAACAGCAATACCGCAAAAATTCTTTTATCATCATACTTATCGGCCTTGCTGGCCCAGCGTATGCGTTGATTAAAAAAATCTTTTACAGAATTTACCGGTGCTGTTTGTACAATGGCTTCCTTCGATTTTACAAACATCACTTTATCGGGATGAAGTTTATATATCTTATGCATCAGCAGCATATCATCGCCGCTGGCAATATTATCAATACCGGTAAAACCACCCACTTCATCAAAAACTTTTCTGGTGTAAGCCAGGTTGGCGCCATTGCACATGCTGTGTATTTTTTTGTGTACCGATGCGCCGGTAATTCCCTGCAGGGTCATAAAATCGAGGCCCTGGAAAAGTTCGATAAATTTATTTCTGCAGTTAATAGCAACAGGTGCAGCAATAAATGCAGGATCATATTGTTCATAAAATGCAGCAATGGTTTGTAACCAGTTTTCTTTTACAAAACAATCAGCATCGGTAGTAACAATAAGTTCGCCGGCTGATTGAGCAATGGCAATTTCAATGGCTTTCTTTTTATAGGAATTCAGTTCACCGGCAACAAAGTCTTTCAACGAAATAAGTTTTACATTTTTACCTGCATAACTATTAACAATCGCTGCTGTGTTATCTGTCGAATGATCATCTACCACCAACACTTCAAATAATGCTGTTGGGTAAGATTGACAGCAAATTGAATCTAAACAAACACCGATATGGTCTTCTTCATTGCGGGCGGGAATGATAACTGTGATCCTGGTTTGTGGTTTATGGTTTGCCGTTTGTGGTTTGAAGCCCGGTATAGATACCCAGCTTTTCCAATAGTAAAGTATGAGCAAAGCATAAAGCAGCAATAAAATAAGAATTATGAAAAGAAGGATTTGCATACAGCACAAATTAATTCTTATTTGCAATACGGTTTGCTTCTTCTATTATCTCAGCCGGATAATTTGAGATGGAAAGTATTTTAATTGCGTTTCTTGATTTTAATGGTCCGGGTTTCAGCCGGTGATCAAAAACAAGGTTATCATTTTCAATATTCTCCACAAAATGGTAAAGCTCAAATTCAGGATGTAAAAGTGCTACCAGTTCAATATCATGAGAGCTTACCAGAATAATATTTTCGTTTTTATTGAGATAAGTTAAGATTGCTTTGGCAGCAGCCACTCTTTCAATGGTGTTGGTGCCTTTAAAGACCTCGTCAATAATAAACAGGTTTTGAAATGGCTTTTCCGAAGCTTCAATTAAACCGCCAATGGTATTCACTTCTTCAAAATAGTAGCTTTTACCATCCTGTACATTATCCGTTATTCTTATTGATGAAAACACCTTTACTATGGGTGTAACAAAATCAGTGGCCAGGCAGGTATAAATAGTTTGTGCTAAAACAGCATTGATAGCTACGGCCCTTATAAAAGTTGATTTGCCCGACATGTTGGAACCGGTAATTAATATACTTTTCTGTTTTATGCTTATTGAATTAACAACACAGTTTTCAATTAAGGGATGATACAGATCCTTTGCACTTAATTCCTTTTTATGTACAGTAATTACCGGTGTGGCAAAGCTTGCTAAACCGGCACGAAAAGATGCGGTTGAAAGAGCCGCGTCAATATTTCCTGTATAATTTACCAGGCTGTTAATATCAGCTTTTTTATTTTCCAGTTCTTTTAGTGTGCTGAAAAAACTGTGAATCTCAACCAGGAAAAATGCCTTTGTTAATTCTAAGATCAATAAAAGAAACTGCGCTATTTCGTTATCTCCGGCATCTGCAAAACTCAGTAACTTATATTTTCTTTTAAATCCTTTTAGATTGTCAATGTTATTTTGAATACCGGTATTATCAAAAGGAAGGTCTTTTTTTACGAATGACCTGGAAACCTGTATCAGCTTAATTAATTGCGGAAATGATTTGATGAATTTATTGATATTGCTTTTGTTCCAGTAATGAAAAAAAATATTGATGCCAAATACAGGAATTAACCAGATTAAGAGTACCGGAAATTTAACAGACAATACCAGCATTGCAATAACTGCTGCCGTATTAAAAACAAGCAAATTTGCCCATTTGGGTTTTGTTAAAAGGTTATCTTCTAAAAGAGTGGTTATATAATAAGCGTCTGAATGATTTAGCTGACTTAATAAGACCTGTGCATCTTCTCTGTCGGTAACCTGCTCTGTAAAAAAATTCACCTGCCTGTTAAACATTTCAAGCTCAGTAATATTGTCTGTTGGCTTAATTAATTTGTTATACAAATACTGCTGGCCGGGTTTACTGTTTGTTCTGTCTATAAAAGCAAACAATTCACGAATATCTAAATCTTGTATTGTCTGCTGGTTCAATTGGTGAAAAGGAACCGTTTTTGTAAGCTGAGAAAAACTATCTATCAAATCATAATTTCTATACCCGGTTTTTTCTTTACCCCAATCACTCCTGATTTTTTTCAGTTCTTTCTTAATCTTTATTTTCTTCAGGTAATAAGTAAGAAAAGCAATGAACCAGGCAAAGAGCAGTAAAATAAGCAAGTAAAGCAATACGGAACCATTCATCTAATTAGATTATGGATCAAATATAGAAATCATTTAAGGTTTTGGTGCACTCAATAATTATGCTTTGTTCGCCGGTGGAGGTAATTACCTCAAAAGCCTATACAGACGCCCGAAGCAGTACAACTGGAGAAAAAAATAAATTTTAAAATTTCAAACGAATGATTATCTTTGTTTAGTTGCATAAAC
>JAOAUI010000322.1 GCA_030157685.1 Ferruginibacter sp.
CCAACAGCTTCCACTTTAACACGGGCAGTTGCGCTCGGTGTATTAGGTATGGTTACTGATTCAGTTCCATCATTTGCAGTACTTGCAACTAAAACTGTAGGGAATGTAGTTCCACCGTCTGTAGATAAAGATATCTTAACGTTGGCACAGCTAACCGGAGCCGCTGTTGTGTTATTTACATCCCACGTAATAGTTTGTGTTGAACCACCAGCCCATGACAGATTCGTATTAGGTTGAGTAACCTGGAACGGACCAGAAGTATTGGTTACAGTAACAGTCATATCTGTAAATGCTGTTTGAGCAACTTTTCTTGAGGCCGGAGGATCTGCAACATAAGATGCATTATCTCTTACTGTTAACCTGAAGTTTAAGGTTCTTGAAACAGAACTTAATGCTTCTATATCAGCAATTGGATCACCACCAGGTAAAACAGGTGTAACATTTAAACCCGCCAAAATAGTAGACAAACGAGGCATAAGCCTTGTTGGAGATACTGTGGCAGGGAATGTTAACCAATTTGGCCCTGTGGGCTTGGTTATATAGGCACGGCTGTTGTTACCGGTTTGGCCGGTACCATCGTTATCCTGTTCCCAGCAATACGTAAGTACATCACCGGGGTTAGCATCAGTTGCTGAACCGGTAAGTGCAAATGGTGTACTGATTGGAATAGTTGCATTAGCAACTGGTGCAACCACAGGAGTAGCATTATTTGCAGTAATTACTGTTGTTATCGGGCAGGTTTTACCTGCCATGTTAGCCTGTATTTGTGCAATAGATGTTTCATGCCAGATGTCTATTGAGTGAGGAGCCACATCCTGAGCTGTAATTCCGGCATAACCCATAATGGTAATACCCGAACCTACTTCTTTGTTTTGTCCTAAACCTTCATTCGACATAGAGAAAGTATGGTTTGCACCCATTTGGTGGCCTACTTCATGTGCAACATAGTCAATGTCGAAATTATCTCCCTGCGGAATTGCATCAGCCGGAGAAGTAATTCCTCTTCCTTTCGTCGCTCCCGTACCGCTTGCAACGCCATCTACACAAACACAACCGATACAACCGGCATTTCCACCTCCACCCGAAGCGCCAAACATATGCCCAATATCATAAGCAGCGTTATTAACGTTAATTGGTGTTGACGGACCTGTAAGAGAAGTATTGAGTGCAATTTGTAATTGCGTATTCCAGTTCCCAAGTGTAGTATAAGGGTCAGTAGCGGGATCATAATAGATCACGTTTGGTGTTTCTGGAACGAGATTCAGGTGAATCGCCAGGTCTTTTTCATAGGTACCATTACAACGTGTAAGGGTAGCGTTGAAAGCAGCAAGTACCAAAGCTACTTGTGCTGCACTAGTTGCACCAAAGTAGTTAGAATATTCGCCATTACAAGATTGCGCCAGGCGCATGGTTTTTAATTCGCCTGTAGAACTACCTGTTAAACCTGAGGTGGTAACCTTAGCGTTTAAGCTGTTTGCCATTTTTTCTTCAGGGGTAGAGCAGGTCCATTGTAATTGTCCCTTATCTCTTTGAGATCTGAATACGGCATAAACTGAATGGTCTTTAGAATAAGCCTCAATGAATTCATTCGCCTTTCCGGCTCTGAAAACCATTGTTTGTATTCCCTGTGGGGAAATACTTAATTTCAGGGTAGCCGCCCTGTCGGTAATACCTCTGCCGGAATAGGCCCTGATCTCAGGAAACCTTGCCTGCAGACTTGGTTCAAAATTCGAGGACTCATTCACTTCGAATTCTTCGAAGCCGCCATCAGCATTCGGTAATGAGATTACCGTTTGCCTTTTGGCCGAACTGCCTACGATAGAGAACAATTCTTTTCGCAAAGATTCAGTGTTCAGATTGAACAACTTGAACTCTTTTGGAAAAGACAGTCTTGCAACACCTTTGTCTGTAATGATACTACTTCGGACATCACTATTTGCAGACCAGAATTTGTCTGTTTGTGAAAATCCAAAAGTAACAATCAATGCAAAGAAAAGCGTTAGTAGTAAAGCTTTTTTCATAATTGTTAATTTTTGTTAAATGAACCATAAAAGTATTAAAAACAATCAGTATTGCCAAAGTTAAAATGTGTATTAACTTTCAGGCCTGACGCAGATAATAAATAATAATATGAGAAGGGGTAAAAAAGGGAAAATATAAATAATTTTCGTAAGCATAAATGAACAGGCCCGGTTTTTAACCGGGCCTGTTCATTTATGTAAATATGTAGTAGTTATTAAAACTTAGGACAGGGGATTCCCTGGTAATCAGCAGGCCTTTTAATGAAGATAATGGAGAATTCGGAACCGCCACGTGATGCAGTTGCAGCTTTTAAATTGGAGATATTAAAATCGTAACTCACACCAATCCTCAAGCCACCAAACTCAAGCCCCAAATAGGGAACAATGGCATCATTTAACCTTACCCAGCTACCAATGTAAATAGCGCTTGGTTTTTCAGCATCCATACTTAAATTGGCTGCAATAGCCGCACCCAGCGTGGTTTCACTGGCTTTGTTCTGTATTTGATGAATAGCTGAAAGATGAAGGGTAATTAAATCTGATACTGGAAATGAACCTCCGGCATGTGCTGAAATACGGCCACTTAAATACCAGTTCTTATCCTGGAAACCAACCTTAGGGCGGTTAATATGGTACATACTGGCACCCAGGTAAAAGTTATTCTCTCCATTGGTAGAACCTGAGTATAATAAACCGGCATTGATATCAAAATAACTTTTGTTATTGATACTGATCATTTCTGCGGTTGGGCCTGTAAATCCATTTTGTGTTAGCATATCGGAAAAAGTCAATTTTCCTCTATCCAGGCTTAAACTCGAGTAGGTTGCCTGAAAACCTGCACCAATAGTGCTGTAACCATTTTCATCTAATGCCTTGTGATATGACATGGATACAGAACCATAATTTAATTTAAGAATTTTGTCAGCACTTGCATCGGTTAAACCCGAAATACCAACACCAAAAACGTCTTTTTCCGGAACACGGCTTTTCAAAACAGGAAAATCTATAGAAGCACTGGTGGTTACATAAGCCTTTGGTATAGAGGGCCATTGATCACGATGATTGGCAGCCAAACGCCAGGTACCACTGAACTTTCCGGTAAAAGCCGGGTTAAGTGTTAAGGGCGAAGCAAAAAATTGTGAAAAGTGCGGATCCTGGGCTTTTACCAGCTGGCTTGCAAACAGGGCACAAATACAAACTAATAATTTTCTCATTTTCTTTGACTGTTCAGAACGATAAAGATAGGGATTTGCGCCAAAAAGCTGCGTAGAATAATTTCTTGTTCCGATTTTTTTGTTTTGTTTTTGTCTTTTAAGGCGGGTTTCTGCAAATAAATTGATGTTGCTTTTGATAAAAAGCTGCCCAACACCTAACCCAAAACCAATAACCAAAAACTGTTTTATCCCTGCATCTTAGCTCCAAAAGCCAAATCGCCGGCATCGCCCAATCCGGGCACTATGTAGCCTTTTGCGGTAATTTCATCATCAATATCACCACACCAGATGGTTGCTTTGGGTACAGCCCTTTTTACATATTCAATACCCACTGTGCACGCTATGGCACAAACAATGTGCAGTTCTTTTATATTTCCTTCTTCCTTTAAAAATTCAATTGATTTAACCAGCGATGAGCCGGTGGCAATCATCGGGTCGCTGATGATCACAATCCTGTTTTCAACTTCAGGGCAACTCATATATTCCATGTGAATGTCAAAACTGCCATCGGGATTGTGCTTGCGGTATGCACTGATAAAGGCATTATCACCCTTATCAAAATAATTAAGCAAGCCTGTATGCATGCCCAATCCTGCACGTAAAATGGTGGCCAGTACCGGTTGCTCTGCCAAAACTTTACTGTTGATGATGCCTAAGGGCGTAGTAATTTCTTTTTCTACCCAGGGCATTTTTTTGCTTATCTCGTAGCCAATCACTTCGGCAATACGCTCCAGGTTGCGCCTGAAACGCATCCGGTCCTGCTGCACATCTACGTTTCTTAATTCGCTTACCCAATTGCTTACCAAAGAATGTTCTTCGCTGAGATTAATAACCATGACAGTTTTGAGTTTGGTGTTTTGAGCCTGCCGGCAGGCAGGTTTTTTGTTCCCGGCTTAAGTTCTTTATTCAGCTTCATTGGCGTCGCACTCTTGTACTTTATAACTTTATTGAGCACTGTGCGAAGCCGAAGTGTTACCGAAGCCAAAATGTAAACCAGGCGATTGTAACAAAACTAAAATAAAAAAAACCTTTATCTGTATTTTTTCTGCATTTTCTGCGAAACCTGCCTGCCGGCAGGCAGGTCTGCGGGCAAAATAACCTTCGCTAAAATAGTTCTGTGTTTCTGTGCCTCTGTGGCAAAATAAATCTTTTAACATTCTGTTTCACAAAAATGTATTTTTATTGTACTCAAATTAAAACAAATGAAAAAGATAATACCGGCTCTAATCATGTTGAGTTTTGTTTTTGCAGCCTGCGGTGGCGATGAAAAAGCAGCAGAAGTGAAATCGAAAGATAAATACGAACAAACCAAGGAAACCCTGGAGCAAACTGAAAAGAAAAACCCAAAGCGCTTTTTAAACGTGGATGGTTATAAAAGAAGAAACCTGATACGTGAAACTGTGGTGAAAGGGACTATAACGAATAAAGCTACGGTTGCCAGCTATAAAGATATTGACGTAGAAATTTCTTTTTACAGTGAAACAGGCGCATTGCTGCTTAAAGACCATGAAGTAGTTTATAAAGTAATTGCTCCAAACAGCAGCGAAGACTTTAAGTACAAAACCTATGCACCTAAAGGATCTGACAGTGTTTCAATGAAAATTGTAAACGCAAAAACAGAATAAGCTTTTTATTACACAAACTTAAACTCATCACCGTCAAACAATCCCAAATCACTAAGTTTTAAATGTGGTATTACCAGCAATGCCATAAAAGATAAAGTCATAAAAGGTGCTGTCAATGTTGATCCCATTTCTTCTTTAACCATTTTATCAATGGCGGTGTAAGCAGTGGCAACTTTGTATCCATCATCATTGCTCATTAAACCGGCAACGGGTAATGGCAAAACCATTGATTTAAACATTCCAGTTCCCTCTCCTTTGGAGAGGGGTTGGGGTGAGGCTGCACTAACGCCACCGCTTTCTTTTATTACCAGGTTTACTGCTTTGCAAATACTTTCATCATCCACACCAACTGCAACAATATTATGGCTGTCGTGTGCAACGGATGAAGCAATGGCTCCATTTGTTATTCCAAAATTTTTTATAAAAGATTTTGCAACCGGCGCATTTTTGTAGCGGTTAACAACAACAATCTTTAAAATATCATTTGCGGTGTTGCTTTCATAAAAACCATTTTTTACAATTGGTTGGCAAATAATTTTATTGGTTATCAATTGTCCGTCCAGTGCTTCAATGGCATAAACTGGTTCTCCAAATTCTGAATTCTGAAATTGAAATTCTGAAATATTTTTTTCACTACAATCAAAATTATTTAATAGTCCAGACTCCTGGCTTACCACTCTCGACTCACCATTCTCCGCAACCAGTTCCCCATCAATATAAGTTTGCAGCACTTTAAAATTTATCAAATCTTCTACCACAATAAAATCCGCAGCATCTCCTTCTTTTAATAAACCAATTTTCATTTTGTAATGTTCAACAGGATTTATACAGGCAGCCTGTAACACTTTAAATACGTCAATGCCTTTAGCAACGGCCCTTTGGCAAAGTTGGTTAATATGCCCGGCAGCTAAACTATCCGGGTGTTTATCATCGCTGCAAAACATCATCATTTCAAAATGTTCATGCATCAGATCAATCAGCGCTTCAAAGTTTTTAGCAGCACTTCCTTCACGAATCAAAATCTTCATGCCGTATGTTAATTTGTCCAATGCTTCATCAGCAGTAAAACATTCATGGTCGGTACTGATGCCTGCATCAATATATTTTTTGGCATCATCACCTCTTAATCCCGGCGCATGTCCATCAACCGGCTTACCGTATTTTTTTGCAGCTGCAATTTTTTTATACACTTCTTTATCTCCATATAATACGCCCGGGAAATTCATCATCTCACTTAAATACCAGATATCATCATTCTGCAACAATGCATCCACATCTGCGGAAAGTAAAGCAGCGCCGGCCGTTTCAAAAATGGTTGCAGGTACACAACTGGGCGCACCAAAATGAAATTTAAACGGCACCGTTTTTCCATTGGCAATCATAAACTCAACACCTTCCATGCCGCACACATTTGCAATTTCATGCGGATCGCTGATGGTACCAACTGTGCCATGCACTACAGCCAGTTTTGCAAATTCAGATGGTATCAGCATGGAGCTTTCTATGTGAACGTGGCTGTCTATAAAGCCGGGAAGAATAAAGTCGGGAGTCAGGAGTTCGGAGTCTTGTGTTGTAAGCGGTTTAATGGATACGATCTTTCCATCTGCAACTTCCACCTCTCCATAAAAAATATTTTTTGCCTTTATATCAACAATATTGCCCTGTATTTTGAAAATGCTCATTTTATATTTATCTGCTTAAATGTAAATAATTTTATGTTTAAGTTACAAGATAAATGAAAACGATTAAAGGATATCTTTGATTTATTTTTGTAACTAAATAACAGATAGATGAAAAATTTGATCTTACTCGGCTTACTGATTTTTGGATTGGTACTTGTGCAGTTTGCCCAGGGACAAACAGTGGATGATATCATCAGCAAACATATTGATGCAATGGGTGGCAGACAAAAAATAATAACACTATCCAGTGCATTAATGAGCGGAACTTTTACTGCAATGGGTGCAACATCGCCCATTAATATTACAACAACCAAAAAGCATATGATTGGCTCACGTATTGATATTGATGCCGACGGTGTAAATAATTACCAGGTAATTACGCCGAAAAATGGCTGGATTTTTACTCCCATTCAGGGAGATAAAGCACCAAGGCCATTGGCGGATGATCAGGTTAAAGCATTACAGGTACAATTGGATCTGCATGGGCCTTTTATAAACCACAGGGAAAAGGGAATTAAAATAGAGATGGCAGGTAAAGATTCGGTAGATGGTGCTTTGTGTTATAAATTGAAAGTAACATCACCTAATACTAATGTAACTGTTTACTTTATCAACAGCCAGTCTGATCTGATAGTTAAAACAAGCACTAAAATGTTTCAGTTTGGTAAGCTGGAAGATGTTGAAACAACTTACAGCGACTATAAACAAAATGAAGATGGCTATTGGTTTGCTTACACTAATGTTGGCCCACGTGGCGCAACCCACCATGAGAAAATAACAACCAACGTTGCGGTTGATGAAAAAATATTTAAAGTAAATTAAAATATTTATTTCAATAAAAGTGTTCCGGTAATTCCGGAACACTTTTTTATTTGTACCTTCCAGCACTAACTTTTTTATTATGAAAAAACTATTGCTGCTTGTTACAATATTTGCTGTTTCAACAAATGTAACTGCTCAAAAAAAACAGAACGACGACAGTGTTTTACTAAGTAAAGTAAAATACCGCTCAATAGGCCCATACCGCGGAGGCAGAAGCGGTGCCGCTGTTGGAGACCTTAATCAAAAAAATACATTTTATTTTGGTGCAACCGGAGGCGGCGTTTGGAAAACCATTGATGGGGGCAGCAACTGGAAAAACATTACCGATAAATACTTTGGCGGCAGCATTGGCTGTGTTTCTGTAGCACCCAGCGATGCAACTGTTTTGTATGTTGGCGAAGGAGAAAATTCTTTGCGTGGAAATGTGAGCGAAGGCTTTGGCATCTGGCGTACCGATGATGGCGGCCGCAGCTGGCGCAACCTGGGTTTAAAAGATACCAGGCATATAATCCGCATTGTTATTCATCCAAAAAATCCGGATGTGGTTTGGGTGGCAGCCATGGGCCATTTATTTGGGCCTAATGAAGAGCGTGGTATTTTTAAAACAACCGATGGCGGAAAAAACTGGAAGAAAGTTTTGTATGTAAATAACCAAACCGGTTGCAGCGATCTGGTGATGGAACCCGGCAACCCAAGCGTGTTGTATGCAGGTACCTGGCGCATGTTGCGTACGCCTTACAGCATGGAAAGCGGTGGAGAAGGCAGCGGGCTTTGGAAGAGCATTGATGGCGGCGAAACCTGGAAAAATATTTCAACAGCCAAAGGTTTGCCAAAGGGACTTTGGGGAATTGTGGGTGTTGCTGTTAGCCAGAGTAATTCAGATAAAGTGTACGCCATCATGGAAAATAAAGAAGGCGGATTATTTGTAAGCACCGATGCCGGCGAAACCTGGACACTGCAAAGCAGCGATAACAGCATTCGCCAGCGTGCCTGGTATTACACAAAAGTTTTTGTTGACCCCAAAAATGAAAACAATGTTTATGTACTCAATGTGAATTTTTTAAAAAGTACCGATGGTGGAAAAACTTTTAAATCGATAAGAACACCGCATGGCGATCATCATGATTTGTGGATTGACCCTGCAGATGGAAACCGAATGATTATTGCAGACGATGGCGGCGCACAAATTAGTTTTGATGGCGGTGAAAACTGGAGTACCTACGAAAACCAGCCTACAGCACAGTTTTACAGGGTTAGTACCGATAATCATTTTCCTTACAGGATATTGGGTGCACAGCAGGATAATTCTACAGTGCGAATTTTATCACGCAGTGATGGTGGACAGATTACGCAAAACGACTGGCAGGAAACTGCCGGTAACGAGAGTGGTTATGTGGTTGCCGATCCGTTAAATCCTGATGTTGTTTATGGCGGTAATTACAGCGGCTACTTATCCCGGTTGGATCATAAAACCGGGGAGAACCGTGCAGTAAGTGTATGGCCCGATGACCCGCTGGGCGGTGGCGCCGATGTGGCTAAATATCGTTTTCAATGGAACTTCCCCATCTTCTTTTCGCCACACAATCCTAAAAAATTATATGCCGGTGGTAATCATTTATTTGTTACCGAAAACGAAGGTGCATCCTGGACAGCGTTGGGCGGAGACCTGACCACCAATGATAAAAAACGCCAGGCATCAAGCGGTGGCCCCATTACAAAAGACAATACAGGTGTAGAAGTGTATTGTACTGTTTTTACCGCCACAGAATCTGCATTGGAAAAAGACCTGTTGTGGACCGGCAGTGATGATGGCCTGATACATGTGAGTAAAGACGGAGGAAAAACCTGGGAGAATGTAACACCCGCAGCAGCAGGCCAGTGGATGATGTGGAACTGTGTAGAAACTGATCCGTTTAAAAAAGGCAAAGCATATTTTGTGGGAACAAAATATAAGAGCGATGATTTTGCTCCTTATCTTTTTAAAACAGAGGATTATGGTAAAACCTGGACAAAAATTACCAATGGAATTAATGCCATGCATTTTACCCGTGCTTTACGGGCAGATAAAAGAAGATCGGGTTTATTGTATTGCGGAACAGAATACGGTATGTACATCAGTTATGATGATGGCGCCAGTTGGAAGCCTTTTCAGTTGAATTTACCCATGGTGCCCATTACAGATTTAACAATCAAAGAAAATGATTTGATTGTGGCAACACAGGGAAGATCATTTTGGGTGTTGGATGATTTAACAGCGGTGCAGCAAAAAGACAACAGCATTATTGACAAAAATTTATTTGCCTTTGGGGTAAATGACGCATATCGCTTTGATGGTTTTCAAATTCCCAATCCAAAAAATGCCGGAATGAATCCGCCAAACGGTTCTGTTATTAATTATTATGTAAAAAGTGTTTCCGATTCGGCTAAACTGAGTATTGATATCCTTGATAAAAATAAAAAACTCATCAAATCATTTTCTACCAAAGCAAAAGAGAAGGAAGATAAGATTGATGTAAGTGCAGGTATGAACCAGTTTGTCTGGAACATGTTATACCCGCCTGCAGAAAAAGTAGAAGGCCAAATAATCTGGCATGGAACAGTGCCCGGCCCCAAAGCTGCGCCCGGGCTGTATTTTTATAAAATTAAAGCTGATAAAGATTCTGTAGAAGGAAGCTTCAATATTAAAGCAAATCCTGTTTATAATTTATCTCAACAGGATTATGAGGAGCAGTTTAATTTTTTAATTTCCATCCGGGATAAATTTAATGATATACAGAAAGCCGGAAAAAATATCCGTGACATACGCAAACAGATCAACGATTTTATGGATAAGCAGGGCAAAGATGTACCAAAAGAAATTAAACAGCAGGCCGATACCATTAACAAACAAATGACAGCGATTGAAGAAGCACTGCATCAAACCAAAGCTAAAAGCGGGCAGGATGTGTTGAACTACCCGATCCGGTTGGATGATAAAATATCCGGTCTGTATGATTTTGCAGTAAGCGGTAACAGTGCCCCTGCAAAGCAGGTTAAAGAAGCTTTTACAGAATTGGGCGGACAGGCAGATGTACAGTTGAATAAACTTAAAAAAATAATGGATGAGGATCTGGTGAAGTTAAATGCCATGATCAGAGAGAAGGCATTGCCGGTTATTGGGGTTAAAAAAGATTGATACTGGATACTGGATGCTGGAAAGAGTTTGATAAAGTAAAAGACATTTTATTATCGGGCTGCATCCAGCATCTCCTTACTCATTATCTTTGCCGCATGAATTTTAAAGCATTCTCCTCTTCTTTTATTACCAAGTTTAGTTTTTTAAAAACTGCATTTAAAAATAAACCATTTAAACTGCTGGATATTGGCGCAGGTAACCACTCTGCTACAAAAGCCAAGACTGTTTTTCCAAATTGTGAATACCATGGTGTGGACATGGAAAGGGATTACAACAACAGCGAAGCAGATCTACAGCTGATGGATGCGTTTTATGAAATGGACCTTACCAAACTAAACTTTACCACCATACCTGATAATTATTTTGATGCCATACAGATTGCGCATGTGATTGAGCATTTATACAACGGCGATGAAGTGATAAAAGGCCTGTTACCTAAACTCAAAAGCGGCGGCTACATTTACCTGGAATATCCCGGAGAAAAAAGTACCCGCCTGCCAAGTATGCAGGGCTCATTAAATTTTAAAGATGACCCCACACATGTAAGGGTTTATTCGGTAAAAGAATTAACTGGTTTGCTTCAAGCAAATGGTTGTAAAGTTTTAAAAGCCGGCATGCGCAGGAATATCTGGTTCCTGATGGCCACACCTTTCAGAATAATCAAATGCTGGCTAAGTGGAAAAAAATTACAGGGGAATATTTTTTGGGACCTTTTGGGTTTTGCAGAGTTTGTGTGGGCAAGGAAGAATTGAAAACCGATACTGGATACTTGATTCTGGATAAAAGATAAGGCTGAATATAAAGATTATTCTGAAACGCTAAATCCAGTATCCAGTATCAAGTATCCAACAGGTCCGGCCTTCTCTCCTCCGTTCTCTTAACAGCCTGCTCATGCCGCCATTCATCAATCAATTTATGATTACCACTCATTAAAATTTCGGGTACTTTCCATCCACGAAATTCTTCAGGCCGGGTATAAACCGGCGGTGCCAATAAATTATCCTGGAAAGAATCTGTCAGGGCCGATGTTTCATCATTCAATACACCGGGTATCAATCTGCCAATGGCATCTACCAATACCGCAGCAGCCAGTTCACCACCGCTTAATACGTAATCGCCAATAGAAATTTCTTTGGTTACAAAATGATCTCTGAAACGCTGATCAACTCCCTTGTAGTGGCCGCATATCAGCAACAAATTATTTTTAAGCGAAAACCCATTGGCCATTTGCTGATCAAATGTTTCGCCATCGGGGGTTAAAAAAATAATTTCATCGTAGGCAGTTTCTTTCTGTAAACTTTCAATAGCATTTACGAGTGGTTCAATCATCATTACCATACCGGCACCACCACCAAATGCATAATCATCTACCTGCGCTCTGGCGTATGATGTATGATCTCTTAAATTAATTACGTTTACTTCCAGCAAGCCTTTATCTCTTGCCCTTTTCATGATAGAATGTGAAAATGGGCTGTCTAATAAATTCGGAACAACGGAGATGATATCTATTTTCATTGGATGCTTATCGTTCAAATACAAAAGTGATGGGTTGACGTCGGATCGCATTTACTTTACGGCCGTTCTGGTACGCCGGTATCCAATTGGGTGATTTTTTAATAACTTTTATAGCCTGGTCTGCACAATAAGGATCCACCTGGTCGTAGTTCTCAGCGCTGATTTCTGCTAAAGTTCCATCACGAAGAACAATGAATTTTACTATTACTGTTTGTTTAAATGGCTTTTTGCCCCGGGGAAACTTTACCAGATCAACAATCTTTTCGGGGTGCAGGTTCTTCATTAAATATTGTCTCCAGCCTTCATCGCCTCCCGGAAAACCAGCTTCTACTTCTACTTTAGAAAAAATGATGTTTAAATCTTTGGTTGAATCTGCCCTTAAGGGTGTTAGTGGTGGTACATCCTGAGCCATTGTGCTACCAGGCGGTAACATGGCTATTAATAATAAAACAAGAAAAGGTTTCATGATGAATCTTTTATCAAATATCCATAAAACCCTCCAGATCTCTCTTATCTTTCTTCGTTGGCCGCCCCTGCTTGCTCATTCTTTTACCGGTATGAAAAACAGCTGCCTGAAATTGTATGCGGTCAAGTTCTTCCGGTGGAGTTATATCGGTATAAAATTTTATGGC
Organism: Ferruginibacter sp.; assembly: GCA_030157685.1. Lineage (GTDB taxonomy): Bacteria > Bacteroidota > Bacteroidia > Chitinophagales > Chitinophagaceae > Ferruginibacter. The sequence goes on from JAOAUI010000322.1 coordinate 12,687, forward strand.
TTCGCTGTATTGTACTCTTTTAAATAACAGTCCGGTTATTTTTATTACCCAACGTTTGCTTTCGGTCTTTACTTCATATTCATCACCCACCTGCACAGAGCGGCTTGCTTTGGTATTTTCCCTGTTAAATTTTACTTTGCCATTATCGCAGGCATCGCCTGCCTGGCTGCGGGTTTTAAACAGCCTGATGGCCCATAAATATTTATCCAGCCTCAGTTTTTCCTTTTCCATGCTGGCAAAAATAAATGCTTTTGCAGCAAAGCTGATTAAAGGTTGCCGTAATTGTGTATTTTTAATTTTCAAAACCTATCGAATATGTCAGTTTTTAAAATTAAAATTCTCGTAATTTTTATCTGTATTGCACAATTGGCTGCAGCGCAAAACCGGGGAAAAATTAATTGGACTGCAGATGGCAATTCCTACACAAAAATAAAAGACGGCAATATTGTACAGGTAGACCCTGTTACCGAAGAGGAAACGGTGGTTGTTGAAAAATCAAAACTCACAGATCCGGAAACAAATAAAATTTTAGTACCACAATCGTACGAATTCAACAGTAACTATACCCGGGTACTTATTTTTACCAACACCGTTAAAGTATGGCGCTACAATACCATGGGCGACTATTGGCTGTATGATATTATAGCCAATAAATTAACCAAAATGGGTAAAAAACTTCCGGCACAGTCATTGATGTTTGCCAAATTTTCGCCCGATGGAAAAGATGTGGCTTATGTAAGCGAACATAATATTTATAGTGAAGATATTGGCAGCGGGGATATTACAAAACTCACCAAAGACGGCACCCGTAAACTGATCAATGGCACTTTTGATTGGGTGTACGAAGAAGAATTTAACTGCAGGGATGGATTCAGGTGGAGCCC
>JAOAUI010000323.1 GCA_030157685.1 Ferruginibacter sp.
CTGTAAGCCATAAAATTTTTCTCCAGTTCTACATTAAAAGGAATGGGTGTATCCAAACTTGCACAACGCATTACCGGTGCATCCAGGTGATCAAAACAATTTTCTGCTACCCAGGCCGCAATTTCGCCGCCAATGCCGCCAATCAGTGTGTCTTCGTGCAGCAATAATACTTTGCCGGTTGCAGCAACTGCTTCTTTGATGGCATCATAATCCAAAGGAAGCAAGGTTCGCAGATCTAAAATATGAATAGAGATATCCGGATTATTTTTTGCATAGTCCATCGCCCAATGCACACCGGCACCATAGGTAATAATGCTGATATCATCGCCGCTGGTAACTAATCTTGCTTTACCAATTTCCACTTCATAGTATTCCTCAGGCACATTACCACTTACCGAACGATACAAAGCTTTATGTTCAAAATATAAAACAGGATTGGGATCATTAATAGCCGCTATCAATAAACCTTTTGCATCGGCAGGCGTACTGGGATAAACCACTTTCAATCCCGGTGTGTGTACAAACCAGGCTTCGTTACTCTGGCTATGAAAAGGCCCTGCACCCACACCGCCGCCTGTTGGCATGCGGATTACCACATCGGCATTTTGTCCCCAGCGGTAATAAATTTTTGCCAGGTTATTTATTATCTGATTAAAGCCTACCGTTGCAAAATCGGCAAACTGCATTTCCATAATGGCTTTGTATCCCTCTAAACTTAAACCCAATGCTGCGCCAACAACAGCACTTTCGCAAATGGGCGTGTTGCGTATCCTGGCCTTACCAAATTCCTCTACAAAACCTTCGGTTATTTTAAAAGCGCCACCATACTCAGCAATATCCTGCCCCATGATGATGAGGTTAGGATGTTTGATCATGCTTTGATGGAGGGCTTCCTTTATTCCATCAATAAATCTTTTTTCGTGAGTCGTGAGTCGTGAGTCGTGAGAAGAGCTCACTTCCTCATACTGCTTAACTGACGATTCTCCACTCACGATTGACGGTGCATACACATCATTCACTTCTTCAGCAGTATTCACCTCCATCGGCTTTGCCTGAGAACCAATTTTTAACTCTGTTTCAATATAATTTTTAGTTTCAGCCTTAATATTTTCAACCTGCGTAGCGGTTAAAATATTTTCATCAAGAAGATATTGCTCATAATTTTTTACAGGGTCTTTTGTTGCCCATTGCTCAAACATTTCGGGTGGTACATATTTTACGCCACTTGCTTCTTCATGCCCACGCATGCGGAAAGTCATGCATTCAATTAAATAAGGTTTTTGATTTTTGATGCAGTAATCACGAACACCTTTGATGGTATCGTACACCGATAAAATATTATTACCGTCAATCTGTATTCCTTCAATACCATAACCAATGGCTTTATCAACTAAATTTTTACAACGATACTGTTCGCTGGTTGGTGTACTTAAACCATAGCCGTTATTTTCAATGATAAAAATTACGGGCAAATCCCAAACTGCTGCAATATTTAATGCTTCATGAAAATCGCCTTCGCTGGTTCCGCCATCGCCCGTAAATGCCAGTGAAGCTTTTTGATCATCACGCAGCTTATAAGCAAGCGCCACGCCATCGGCAATAGCCATCTGGGGGCCCAGGTGCGATATCATACCACAGATATGATGTTCTTTGGTGCCAAAATGAAAACTTCTTTCACGCCCTTTACTGTATCCTTCTTTATTGCCCTGCCACTGCATAAATAATTTACTCAATGGCATTTTACGGGATGTAAAAACACCCAGGTTGCGGTGTAGCGGCATGATCCATTCATCGGGCTGCATAGCCAGCGTTGCACCAACAGCAATGGCTTCCTGCCCAATGCCGCTGAACCATTTACTGATTTTGCCCTGCCGCAGTAATACCAGCATTTTCTCCTCAATCATACGGGGCAGCAACAGTTTTTTGTAAAGCTCTGTTAATGCTTCGTTGCTTAAATCTTTTCTGTAAAACTGCATAGTATTAAATCTGATAAATTATTGGTAAAGTTAGCCCTTGTTGGGTATGCTTTCCAAATCGGTTTTGTATTTTGAAACTGAATCCGGTTTTGTTAATGAATTGCAAACAGGGCTATTACCTGAGAAATTACTGTGCAATTGACAAACATCCTGCATCTACCTTAAAACTGTTATAATATGCAACAACTATTTAAACCAGCCGCTGTAACGCTGCTTGCTTTAACCAGCATTATCATTTTGTCCTTTACAAATAATACCCGGCAATCAGCCCCGGTTACAAAAACTGCCAACCCAAAAATACAGGCTGCCATTTTACTTGATGTAAGCGGCAGTATGGACGGACTGATTGAACAGGCAAAAGCCCAGTTATGGAACATGGTAAACACCATGGGCAAGGCAAAATGCGATGGAAGTATTTCGCCAACAATTGAAATTGCCCTGTATGAATATGGCAGATCTACCAACGATGTAAAAGCCGGTTATGTAAAACTGATCAATGGTTTTATCAACGACCTGGATTCGCTGTCGCAGAATTTATTCAGTTTAAAAACCAATGGTGGCGATGAATATTGCGGCCAGGTAATTTTCAGCTCGTTAAATGAATTGAAATGGGACGCTTCGCCGGAAAGTTATAAGGTAATTTTTATTGCAGGTAACGAAGATTTTTTACAGGGCAACCTCCATTATACCAAGGCCTGTACCGAAGCAAAAAATAAAGGTGTGATTGTAAATACTATTTACTGTGGCGATAAAATGCAGGGCATCAGGGAGCACTGGAACCTGGCTGGCGAATGTGGCAACGGCAGCTTTACCAATATCAATCAAAATGCAAAAGAGCCTGAAATACCTACACCATACGACAGCATTATTTATGCGCTGAACGATAAGCTGAACGGTACTTATATCGCTTATGGATATGGAGGAGCAAGTTATCAGCAAAAACAGGCCAGGATGGATGCTGCCAATACAAGCATGAGCAAATCTGCCGGTTTAAAAAGGATTCAAAGTAAGAGCAATGCCGGGGTTTATAATAACGCCCAGTGGGACCTGGTGGATGCAAAAGATAAAGGTGGCGATCTGGCATTGGAAAAAATTAATAAACAGGAATTGCCCGATAGTTTGAAAAACAAAACAACTGAAGAGTTGAAAAAAATTGTGGAAACAAAAAGTAAAGAGCGTGGTGCTGTTAACGCAGAAATTATCAACCTGAACAAACAAAGAGATGCTTATATAGCTGCAGAAAAAGCAAAAAATGCAAGCAATAATAATGCGGCTACATTAGAAACAGAAGTAGAAAAAATTATTAAAGAGCAGGCTAAGCGGTATAAAATGAAGATTGATTAGGAAAAGATTTCCCGGAAAACGAGATAAAGAGTACGAAAATAAAACGTACTCTTTTTTATTGCTGTTGATTTATGTTTTTCTTATCCTCGGGAAAAGCTTTTTTATGCACCAACGAATTAAAGAAAGAAAGCACAGCACTCAAAAGCAGGGCATACCAGAAACTGTCTACTTTAAAGCCATGCACAAAATAGGCGTCCAGTAAAATAATGGCAGCATTAATTACAAACAGGAAAAGGCCGAGTGTTAAAATGGTTGCAGGCAGTGTAAGTATAATGAGGAGTGGCTTTACAATTGCATCCAGCAAAGACAATACAACAGCTACAATAATAGCAGTAAAAAAATCAACAATGGCTATCCCGGGTAAAATATACGCCAGTATAAAAACATTTACAGAACAAACCAGTACTTTAAAAAACCATTTTTGCATAATATCAAATTACAACTATTTCGTAAAAATCGGCAGGATTCAGATACTTTTTTGACAATTCACGCAGTTCATCTGCCGAAATACTTTTTATAGTTTCAATAGATCTGTAAAAATAATCGCCTTCAAGATTATTCAGTACCAGGTTTTTCCAGCGCCCCATAATTTGAAAAGGACCATCCAGGTCACCTAAAATTGTTCCAATCAAATAATTCCTTACCAGCAACAGTTCTTCATCATCAACCAGGTCTTCTCTCAGCAATTTCATTTCTTTATAAACCTCTTCAATGGTTGCTTCACAAACATCTTTACCTGCTTCGGTGCTTATCATCCATGCTGAGTCGTGAATATGGTTTTGTACATAACTGTGTATGCCGTAAGTATAACCTTTGTCTTCACGTATATTGCTCATCAGCCTCGATCCAAAAAAACCACCAAACACTGTATTCAGCACCATCACTTTCATAAAGTCGGGGTGATGACGGTTTGGGAAAGGTCTGGCTATACGGATAGCGCCCTGTACACCATTTACGTCGTTTTCAATTCTGTATTTTTTTTCTGCGGCAGGCGATTGTATAGTTGTTTCAAGCTGATTATTGAAAGGTTTTAGTGTAAGGTTGCCAAAGGCACTATTCAATTGCTCTTCTATATTGATGGGTAGTTTACCGCTTACAAAAATTACACACTGCCCGTTAAGATAATATTGTTTAAAAAAATTTGTAAGCAGGTCGCTGTTCAGTGCATCCAGATCTTCGGGGTTGGTGTATTTACCGTAAGGATGTGCTTCACCAAAAAGATAAGCATCTGTTAAACGGGTGGCAACAAAATCGCATTTTTGTAAATTAACCTTAATCCGTTGTTTTGAATTTTGTTTATAGATGTCCAGCTCTGCTTCGCTAAAAACAGAATCAGTAATCATATCCCGTACCACCGGTAAAACAGCAGGTAATTGCTTGCTTAAGGATGAAAGCGAAACAACCGCTGTTTCATTGTAGCAGGAGCGGTTGCAGTAAGCACCGTAATATTCAAACTCTTCATTTATCTCAAAAGCACTCTTGGTTGATGTGCCATTCTTTAATAAATAATTGGTGGCTGCTGCTACAGATTTTTGCTGCTCAAACCAGTTGCCAGCATAAAACACCATTTCTATCTGCACTACTTCCTGTGCACCGGCATCAATGGTATAAACCGGTACACCATTATCTAAAGTAAATTTTTTATAAGGTTTAAGCTGCAGGTTAAATTCTATAGCATCTTTTATTACAGGCGATTCGGAGCGATCAATCATTTTTTATTATTTTTTTTTAACAGCCAATTGAGAAGTGGAATTGCAGCGAAAAAACTATACCCAAACGGATGGTAATCCAATGGCATAATGGCTACCCAGCTAATTACCAGTATAAATGCAATGATAAGAGAAAGCTGTGAAATAACCGCTCCATGAAAATGGGCATCTGCCGACCCTTTCAGGTGTTTCCTATTTACCCTTTTGTACATCAGGTAAACTATTAAATTGGATGTAAGCGGAACGCCCAGGTAAAAGAATACCTGCAATTTTGTTGCTGCACCATGAAAAATTGAAGTAAATAAAAAGCCGGTGCTAAAGGGGTAAAGTATAATAGTAAAAAGTAACCAAAGGTTGATAACCATAAACCGTATGTCGAAATTATCTACGTACTTAAAAAGCTGGTGGTGCCGCAACCATACACTGGCAATCAGCCAAAAACTTACCAGTAAACCAATAAATTCCGGCAGTATTTCCTTGAAATGCTCCCAAACTACGGCGGCTGTGTCGCCTTTTTTTACAAGCGGGGGATGAATTTCAATGGCCATTAAAGTAATAGCAATGGCAAATACCGCATCGCTGAAAAAAGCGATACGCTCAATCATAAAATCATGCTTAGGATGTTTTTGTTCAGTCACAGCCGTTTAGTTTTGTGCATAATAATACAACGTATTGCTGTTTTTTTCGTCAAAAATTATTTTGCTTTCATTCTTTATTTCTTCAGCTGTTACCGCACGGTACCTGTCCAGTTCTTTATTGATCAGGTCTGCATCTCCCAACTGCTCATACATAGCCAGGCTGGCGGCCCGGTTGGTAATGCTCATGTCTTCAAAGGCAATCATGCTCTCTGTTTTGTTTTTTACCTTATCCAGTTCACGCTGGCTGATGCCATCCTGCTGCAGTTTTATCAACTCTTCATTCACTGCTGCTTCTGCATCTTCCATTTTCACACCTTTTACAAGTTTACCTTCAATGGTTAACAAGCCTGCATCGGTACTTCCTAAATGATAACACTCAATATTGCTGAAAAGTTGTTTTTCTTTTACCAGCGATTGAAACAAACGTGACGATCCGCCTCCGCTTAAAATTTCAGAGATCAGATCGGCAGTGTAATAACGCATATCAGTTCTTGGATAAATATGCCAACATTTATACAGCGCATCCAGTGGCACATTTGCCTTTACCGTACTTGAACGGGCGGCGGTTTGTTTGGGCTCAACCGGCAGGTTGCGAACATATTTTTCGCCGGCAGGAATTGGTGCAAACCATTTTTCGGTAAGCCGCTTTACTTCATCAACCGTTACATTACCGGCCACAACCAAAATGGCATTGCCCGGGTTGTAGTGTTTATTAAAAAATCCTTTTACATCATCCAGTGTTGCATTTTCAATATGGCTTAGTTCGGCGCCAATCGTCATCCAGCGGTATGGATGAACGGTATAGGTAAGCTCCCTCATCTTATGCCATACATCGCCATAAGGTTTGTTTATATAATGTTCTTTAAATTCTTCGCAAACCACTTTACGCTGTACTTCCAGGCTTTTTTTGCTGAATGCCAGTGATAACATGCGGTCACTTTCGAGCCAAAAAGCTGTTTCCAGGTTTTCGGCAGGTAACTGACAGTAATAATTGGTAAGATCGTTTGTGGTAAAGGCATTGTTGTCTCCACCGGCCAGTTGTAATGGCTCATCATATACAGGAATATTCACACTTCCGCCAAACATCAGGTGTTCAAATAAATGAGCAAAGCCGGTTTTAGCGGGGTCTTCATCCCGGGCGCCCACATCGTACAAAACATTAACCACAGCCATGGGTGTGCTCACATCCTGGTGAACCAGCACTTTTAAGCCATTGGCAATTTCAAACTTTTCAAAATTAATCATGTGCAAATGTACGGAGGAGAATAAATACCGCAACAAGTTTAACGGATGCTTATAGTATTAATGGTAAGTTCTTTTAAAATACCATCACGCCTTATTAAAACTTTAACCGACTCGAACGGTTTTTGTAAAATGTTTTTATAAACCTGCATATTCAAAGAAAAATTTCTGTTTACAGCCAGCACTTCATCATTTACTTTAAAGTTTGCCTTATCTGCCGGCGATCCTTCAATTACATCTTCAACCATTATTTTGCCGTTTACAAAATAAATCCCCAATCCGGTATAGGCATAATCAAAGTCTTCATTGAAATGACTGTTGGGCTGCAAATGAATTTCGCGGTTTGGATAATTGATTATCATGTTGAACCTGCGAAGCAGATCATTACCCAAAAGCCCGCCGGTAAAGGGATAGGAGGTTACGTTGTAATCATCTTTATACAAATAAGTTGGTACAGATCTAAAGCGGTAAGGCCCAATCTTCACTTCTTTAATTAAGGTGAGCCGCATTTGAAGTTTTCCGCCCATGCCTTCTGCCTGGGTAATAACAGGCTTTCTCCTGCTCAATAAAATGGCACTATCTTTTGCAAATTTCTCACTCATCAGCAAACAAAGGCCGGCGCCGGTATCAAAGTAAAAGTTAAACCCAAGTTTTTTTTTGTCTTTTATATTCAGCCATTGAATGGGCAGATTGGTAAATGCCGGATGCAGCAGGGTTCCATTGTCCGGATAATCAATTCTTCCGGGACTGTATACTTCAATCATATTGCTGTCGAAATTGATCTTAACAATGTACCGGCTGAAAAAACTATACCCGATTATTCCATCTACTTTTTCGCCATATACACTGCTGAGTACTTCATAATTGTTTACATGAAAATTAAGGTGATCAATTTTTAATCCGGGCAGGTTCAGGTGCTGATCAAAGGCAAAAGAAACCTTACGTATGCCCCCGATTCCGGTAATGGTGGTATCACTTGGTTTTGTTGGTATATTAAACTCGGCACATGTGCCTGAATCAAGAGAGATGCCACCACTGCCACTGTCTAAAATAAAATTCAAACTATCGGGCACATTGCCAAATTTGGCCTGCAGCACCATTACCCCGCCGCTAAATTGCCTGAAAGGGAACCTGGTAATGAATTTTGCTTCTTTTTGGGGTAAAATTTCCTGGGCCTGTGTATTTGCCAGTACAAAAATGAATAATATGGTGCAGCAAATTTTTATCATGCAATCTTCATTCGAATTTACAACCTATTGGATGTACTTTTGTTGTTTATTACACAAATGGAGGAAGTATGGAACTAAATGACCTGTATCAAAAAGCAATAAACTTTGAGTTTTTATCTGTAGAAGAAGGCATGTACCTGTTTGAAAATGCTGCATTAACCGAATTAATGTTTGTAGCAGACGAGTTAAGAAAGAAACAGGTGCCGCATGGCAAAGTTACCTGGCAAATAGACCGGAATGTAAACACCACCAACGTGTGCATAGCCAATTGTAAATTCTGTAATTTTTACCGCATACCCGGCCATGCCGAAGCTTACATAACAGATATTGAAACCTATAAAACAAAGATTGAAGAGACCATAAAATTTGGCGGCGATCAGTTGCTGCTGCAGGGTGGCCATCACCCTGAACTGGGTTTAAGTTTTTATGTAAATCTTTTTAAAGAACTTAAATCGCTTTATCCCAATATTAAGCTGCACACACTGGGCCCGCCAGAAGTTGCCCACATCACCAAGCTTGAAAAAAGTACACACCGTGAAGTGCTGATGGCTTTAAAAGAAGCCGGTATGGACAGCCTGCCAGGCGCCGGTGCCGAAATTTTAACCGACAGGGTAAGGCGGCTAATCAGTAAAGGAAAATGTGGTGCACAGGAATGGCTTGATATTATGCATGAAGCACACAAACTAAACATAACCACATCGGCTACCATGATGTTTGGCCATGTTGAAACCCTGCAGGAACGTTTTGAACATTTGGTAAAGATAAGAGAAGTGCAAAGCCGTAAACCCGCTGAGGCAAAGGGTTTTTTGGCATTTATACCATGGACCTTTCAGGATGTGGATACGTTGCTGGCAAAAATACGTGGCGTACATAATTTAATCACTGCCGAAGAATATATACGCATGATTGCCATGAGCAGAATTATGTTGCCCAATGTTTTAAATATACAGGCAAGCTGGTTAACCGTTGGTAAACAGGTTGCACAAATCTGTTTAAATGCAGGTGCAAATGATTTTGGCAGTATTATGATTGAGGAGAATGTTGTTAGTGCAGCCGGCGCCCCACATCGTTTTACAAGTACAACCATACAACAAGCCATTAAAGAAGCAGGCTTTGAACCGCAACTGCGTAACCAGCAATATGAATGGAGAGATATTCCGGAAAGTATTGTTGAACAGGTTGTAAATTATTAAAACATCACACCCCCCAACCCCCTAAAGGGGGAATATACACATGATAACAAACAAATCAAGTAAACTACTTCATCGTTTCAGAATGATTGGCATTGCAGAAGGTATTTCGTTTTTGGTTTTATTGCTGATTGCCATGCCACTTAAATATTTTTTTAATTTCCCGGAAGCTGTAAAAGTTGTGGGTTGGGCACATGGGGCGCTATTTGTTGCCTTTATTTATTTTGCTTTTGAAGTAATGGGCAGCTTAAAGAAAAACTTCTTCTGGTTTTGTAAAGCCTTTGCTGCTGCCTTTATTCCACTGGGCACATTTATTTTCGACAGGGAATTAAAAAAAGAAGAAGCTTTACTCGTTTCCTGATCGGCTTCCTGCACATTTGCCAGCTGTTTAACAGCCTGTTTTATTTATAAGTTGAATAAGACCTCTATTTATTTTAAATTTGATAAGATTTTTTATCAAATTTTAAAATAATGATTAAACAGCCTGCATTAAAAAGGATAATCTTCTCTATTATAGTTCTGCACAGTTTTAACCTTCAACAGGTTAAAGCGCAGGGTAATGCTGTTGTGTTGCATGAATTAAATGATCTTTTGATCAATACAGTAATGGTTGATTTTTTTACCCCGCCGGTTGCAAGCCGCGTTTATGCATATCCCAATATCGCATTTTACGAATGCATCAGGCTTGATGATCCTGCGCTTAATTCTTTATCCGGTAAGCTGAACGGATTGGGTAAGTTACCGGCCCCGCCGGCAAATACTAAAATTGATAATTTTATTGCCGCTGCAGTTTCTTTTTCTTATACAGCGCAGAGCCTTGTTGGTTCCGAGTATAAGCTGGAAGCCTGGCGTCAGCATTTTATTGATTCGGTTTTATTTAATAAAAGTAATGCAGAGCTTATAAAGAATTCTATCCTGTATGGCAAACTGGTTGCCGATAGTGTTTTTGCCTGGGCCAAAAGAGACAATTACAACCAGTCACGTGCTATGCCAAGGTTCACGCTTTCAAACGAACCGGGTACCTGGCAACCTACACCTGCCGATTATGCACAGGCTATTGAACCTTTCTGGAACACGATCAGGCCCTTTACATTAAATGCCGCTGCCCAGTTTTCGCCAAAAGAAAAGCTTCCTTTCAGTCTCAAAAAAAATTCATCATTTTATAAAACAATGATGGAAGTGTATGAGATGGGCAAAAAATTAGATACTACACAAAAAGCCATTGCAAAATATTGGGATGATAACCCGAATGTATCAGTAAACATGGGGCACCTGAATTATTTTATTCATAAAATTTCACCTGGCGGTCATTGGCTGATGATAGCCAAACAGGCATGCGAAGAAAAAAATGAAACGGTAAGCCGCTCATCGCTGACATATACACTTACAGCCATTGCTTTGTTTGATGCCTTTATCTCCTGCTGGGATGAAAAATTTAAAACCAATCTTATCAGGCCCATAACAGTTATTAATGATCACATTGATAAAAACTGGCAGCCATATATTCAAACACCACCGTTTCCTGAATTTACAAGCGGGCATTCTGTAATATCCAATGCTGCAGCGGCTGTGCTTACTGCTTTATTTGGCGACAACTATAAATTCACAGATAAAACAGAAATTCCTTTTGGTAATGATATCCGCCGGTTTAACTCGTTTTATGAAGCTGCATATGAATCCAGTATGAGCAGGGTGTATGGCGGTATTCACTATCCCGAAACAGCCCGTATCAGCATAGTACAAGGCAAAGAAGTAGGAACCCATGTTCTGAAAACACTGTATCCCGCTGCAATAAAATAAAACAAATTATGTCAATGATAAAGCATCGTTTTTTTTTATTCTTACTCCTGGTTTTTTCAGCAGCCATTGCATCGGCACAACCAACAAATACCGGTAAACAATTTACCCTGATGCCCGAAAGCATTACCGGCATTGGTTTTAGAAATGATATTGTTGAAACCCAAACCATGTTCCTGTATATATATGAGTACCTGTATGTGGGTGCTGGTGTTAGTACCGGCGATATTAATAACGATGGGCTGGCTGATATTTATTTTACATCAACCCTGGGCAGTAATAAACTGTATTTGAACCTGGGCAATTTTAAATTTAAGGATATAACAGAAAGCTCCGGTGTTAACGGTGGCGTAGGCATTAAAACCGGAACCACCATGGTTGACATCAATAACGATGGCTACCTTGATATTTTGATCTGCAAGTCGGGTTATAAGGATACCAACCTGAGAGAAAAAATGCTCTACATCAATAATAAAAACAACACATTCACCAACAGGGCTGCCGAGTATGGGCTGAATGATGCCAGCTATAGTATGCAATCTTACTTTTTTGATTACGATAATGATGGCGATAAAGATGTTTACTTCTTAAATCACCCGATTGATTTCAGCAAATCAATGACCATTCCGGCAACCATGGTAAATGGTAAAGCTGTTTATAATGCAGATACAAATACCGTTTATGTAAGTAGCCGGCTGTATGAAAACCGCGGTGGAAAATTTGTTGATGTTACAAAAAAAGCAGGCCTCATCAGCCATTCATTTGGTTTAAGCGCTTCCATAGCCGACATAAATAAAGATGGTTGGCCCGACCTGTATGTTGCCAACGATTTTAATAAGCCCGATTTTTTGTATATCAATAATAGGGATGGCAGTTTTACCGATAAGCTTACATTGTACGTAAACCACATCAGCTTTTCTTCTATGGGCTCAGATATAAGTGATCTGAATAATGACGGGCTTGAAGATATACTGGTGATGGATATGGCAGTGGAAGAACCGGTAAGGCAAAAACAATTGTTTGCAGTAAATCAAAACTACGATAAGTTTCAGCTGCTGCTGAAATACGGTTTGTATTATCAGTATCCGCACAACAGTTTTCAGTTAAATAACGGTAATGGCACTTTCAGCGAAATATCAAACTATGCAGGCATTGCCGAAACCGACTGGAGCTGGACGGTACTTACTGCCGATTATGACAACGACAGCTGGAAAGATATTTACATCACCAACGGGCTAAAGCGTGATATGACCGATTGGGATTATAAAGTTTTTGTGCTTGACTCTGTAATCAACACAATGAACAGGGGAAAATCTGTTGATATGAACGCCTGGTTAAAAAGCATGCCGGAGGTACCTGTTAAAAATTATTTTTACCGCAACAGCAGAACGTTACAGTTTGAAAAAGTTACTGACTCGTGGAGTGATGCACCCCCATCATTTTCAAATGGCGCTGCTTATGCTGATTTGGACAATGATGGCGACCTGGACCTGGTTGTAAATAATATAGATGCCCCTGCATTTATACTGAAAAATAATGCAAGGGAAAATGCCGCAGCAAATCATTACCTGCGGTTTAAATTTTTAAAAAAGCCCGGATCTTTTGAAGAAGTATATGGTGCTGTTGTAAAACTAACCAATGCTGCGGGGCAGATACAATTACAGCATTACGATCCGCAAAGAGGCTTTCTATCCTCATCTGAACACGCTTTACATTTTGGTGCCGGAAACGAAACAACTATATCAAAAATTGAGATTACTTTTCCTTTATCAAAAAAAATAACGCTGGAAAATGTTCCCACAGATCAACTGTTAATCGTCTATGAATCTGATGCAAAAGTTGTGAGCCCGGCTGTTATTGCAACTTCAAAAATTAAATTTACCGATATAAGCAAAGCGGGTAAACTACCCTACACACAAAAAGAAAATGATTTTATAGATTTTAAAAGAGAGCCATTGATACCTTACAAGTGCAGCCGTAAAGGGCCATACTATGCCAGGGCAGATGTAAACGGAGATAGGCTGGAAGATATTTTTATTGGCGGCGCTGCAGGCGCCGAAGGAAAATTAATGCTGCAAAATGCAAACGGATCTTTTACAGAAAAGAAGCAGCCTGTGTTTGCTGCTAAAAAACAGGAAGATATGAGCTCTCTTTTCTTTGATGCGGATGGCGATGGAGATATGGATTTGTATGTAGTGAGTGGCGGTGCAGAGTTTTCGGCAGGCAATGTTTTATACCAGGACCGCTTATATAAAAATGATGGCAAAGGTAATTTTACAGCAGCAGCCAATGCTTTGCCTGCAGAGGGTTTTAATGGATCAAGCGTTACTGCTTTGGATTATGATGGCGATGGAGACACCGATCTTTTTGTGGGTGGCCATGTGGTGCCGGGCAGGTTTCCTAAAGCCGACAGAAGTATGCTTTTACAAAATA
>JAOAUI010000324.1 GCA_030157685.1 Ferruginibacter sp.
AGCGATAGTATTGACGGAAAGCCCGCCAGCAGCGAATCGGCTAAAAAAGCGGTAAGCGAAGGAAAGTTTCTTATTGGCATTGTTATTCCAAAGGGCGCCACCGCATCCATCCGTAAAAATGTATCGGCATTGGTTGGCGAAACATTAAACGGAACAGACAGTTTGCAAAAACAACAAGACTCTGTTGAGATAGTTCTGCTGATTGACCCCGTTGCAAAAAAATCTTTTTTAACTGCTGTTACCAGCAACCTGCGTGAGTTTATTTCGGAAATAAAAACAAAGATCATGTTCCAGACTTTTTCTGAACAGATTGCTGAAGTAATTCCTGATAAACAAAATGCGCCAAAAAATTCTTACCAAAAATCGCAGATCATCCGTTACAAAGAAATTTTTGCATCAACCGCAACCGAACAGATTGTTCCCAATGCTGTACAGCATAATGTACCGGCCTGGACCATCTTTGCCATGTTCTTTATTGCCATACCTTTATCAAACAGTATCTTAAAAGAAAAAACCGAAGGCAGTGTGTTCAGGCTGCACACCATGCCCACACCCTATTTATTATTGATTAACGGAAAGATACTGGTGTATGTACTCGTTTGCCTGATCCAGTTTTTGCTGATGCTGGCAGTTGGTAAATTCCTGTTACCGCAAATGGGTTTACCGGCATTGGTGTTGGGCAACAGCATGATGGGTATTTTTATTTTAACGCTGGCTACAGCTTTTGCTGCCACTGGCTTTGGTGTTACGGTGGGCACGCTGGCAACAACCGATCACCAGGCCGCCATCATGGGCTCACTGTCTATTTTATTATTATCGGCACTGGGTGGCATTTGGGTGCCCAGTTATGTAATGCCCGAAGTGATGCGTAATATCAGTTCCTTCTCACCATTAAACTGGTCGCTGGAAGGTTTTTATAAATTATTTTTAAGAGGCGGCGGCGTTGCAGATATATTACCGGATGCAATAAAACTGATGGTATTCTTTTTTGCAATGATGGGCATATCCTACCTTGCCAACCGCAAAAAAAGAACCCTGTAAATCATGGATGCAAACATTGTCATAGCAGAAATAAAAAGCTATATCGAAAAAAATATACTGGCCGAAGGCGTTCAGGTTGATGCCGGTACAAACCTGAAACAGGTGGGTATTGATTCGTTTTCAACCGTTGAGATCATCCTTTTTATTGAACGCAAATTTGGCGTATCTATCCCCGATGAAAAACTGGTACCGGATAATTTTAAAACCATTCAGGCACTTGCTTCAACAGTGGTGGAACTGATGCCGGACGCATCTTAAAGATCAAACAGCATGACACCCTTCACTAAAACCGGTCTTCCTGAAAAAGTAATCTTAAGCGGTGCTGATTGTTTTCACCTGGTATTGGATAAACATGCAAAAAAACATGGTGCCGGCGGCAATGTAATGCGCAAAGCATTTTATTTTTCCAATGCCCTTTCTTTTGAAAAAACAGAAAGAATATTGAAAAGCTCGCCGGTAATTTACTGGCTCTGTAATATTAAACTGGTTCATGGGTTCTTATTAAAAAAGCCCTGCTGGAAATATACCGATAGCGGCAGAGAGATCATGCTCCGCCGGCATGATGCAGCAAATGAAAATGAAATTCCCGAAAATATTTTATCAAGAGATATCACCATAGAGTCGGAAAGATTTATAGAAGCCGATCTTGTTTATTACTCTTCCGGAAGCTGTGCATTTGTTTTATCCTGGAACCATATTTTACTTGATGCAAAGGGAACCACACTGCTGTTTGAGCATTTAAATCATATCTCGGAAAATAAGCCACACAATTTTGATATTTTTTTTCCGGCTAAAGAAAAAGCAACAGGCATCATCACACACATACGCAACATGTACAAAGTTAAAAAGTTTGTACAAACATCATCCCGGCCACCGGTTTATTCCATCTCCGATGCAGGCACAAAGTGTAGTGATGAAAGAACGCTGAACAAAATAATTTCCTTTACTGTTGAAGAAACTGAAATGATAAGCGCCAAAGCAGTTAAAGCTGGTTCCCGTTTCGGGCCAACCTTGTATTTCATTGCCTGCTGCTCACATGTTATACATTCATTCAACAGGCAAAAAAATAAACCGGGCGATCTTTGGCTGCCTGTACCTTACGATGGAAGGTTGAAAGGCTCAGCAGGACCACTCATTTCAAACTGTGTTTCTTTTTTATTTTACCGCCTTACCAAAGATGAGTTGAACAATGTACCGCAAACGGTAAAATGTTTGAGTGAGCAGATGAAGGCACAGATCAAAGACCGCATTCCGCAGAAGTATAGCATGTTTCTGAATATGATGCGGCACATACCGCTTTGGCTGTATTATTTTTTAATAAGCCGCACAGGCAAGGGAGTATTTGCAAGTTTTCTCTACACATCCACCGGCGATAATTTCAACGATCTGAAATCTTTGTTTGGCGAACCGCTGAGCAGACTTACCATGACACCGGCTTTAACTTTTCCGCCGGGATTGACTTTTGTTTTTTTAAATCATGATAAGGCGCTTGATATAAATATTGCTTATTCGCCCGAAATTATCAACCCCAATGAACTACTTTTAATTGAGCAAAAATTAAAAGAAATTTTACTTAACCGCTAAGCATGGAAACTGTTCAGCATACAGATATTGTTGTTTTAGGAGGCGGCTCGGCAGGTGTTGCTGCCGCTGTAGCTGCCGCCCGCAAAGGCTTACGGGTGATGCTGATAGAGCGTAATGCTTACCTGGGCGGAAAAGCAACAGCAGCAGAAGTAGGCACCATTTGTGGATTATACCAGTTCAGTAAAAATGAAAAATCGGAATACATTGTAAAAGGTTTTGCAAAAGAATTTGCCGAAAAATTACGGGTACAATCAAATACTACGCCGCTGTTCAGTCCTGAAGGTGTTCACTATTTACCTTACCATGTTGAGGCATTTAAAGAGATATGCCTTGATTTAATAAACGAACATAAAATTGGTATTTACTTCAATGCGGTGTTGGAGCATGTTAC
>JAOAUI010000325.1 GCA_030157685.1 Ferruginibacter sp.
TTAATGGTAAAATAAAAAGTACATCTGCCTGGTATATTGTGAGTAATTTACTGGGAGGCATTTTCTTTACCATTAATACTTTGGTTCACCAGGCTTACCCGTCCATGATTGTAAATATCATTTGGGTATTTATTGCTGTTGCGGCCTTGTTTAAAAAAGATAAATGAATGAACAGGTGAAAAATGATCTTAAAAAATATTTAGGGCAGAAGGTTGATTTATATAATCAACCTTCTTTCATTAAAGACGACCCCATTTCTATTCCACACCTGTTTACAAAAAAACAGGATATAGAAATTGCCGGCTTTTTTGCTGCCATATTTTCCTGGGGCAACCGTACTACCATCATCAACAAATCAAAAGAGCTGATGCAGCTGATGGATAATGCACCTTATGAATTTTGTTTGAACGGAGATTTAAATAGATTAAAGAGATTACTTGAATTTAAGCACAGAACCTTTAATGCAACAGACCTGTTGTATTTTATTGAGTTTTTAAACTTTCATTATTCCAACAACGAATCATTAGAATCTGCCTTTACAAAAGGAATGAATAAAAAAGATGAAAATGTTGAAAATGGTTTGAGAGGATTTTATGATTATTTTTTTTCGTTGCCCGATATTCCTGAACGCACCCGCAAACATATTGCATCGCCTGAAAAAAATTCAAGCTGCAAAAGGTTGAATATGTTTTTGCGCTGGATGGTACGCCGGGATGATAAAGGAGTTGATTTTGGCATCTGGAAAAATATTTCCCCATCACAACTGATTTGCCCGGTAGATGTACACGTGGCAAGGGTTGCAACAGCATTAAATTTAATACAAAGGCAACCCGTTGACTGGCAGATGGCATTGGAATTAACCGCATATTTGCGTACATTAGATAAAGCCGACCCGGTAAAGTATGATTTTGCCTTGTTTGGAACGGGGGTGATGGAAAACAAAACACAGATTAAATGATTTCGCAGATGGAGAATGCTGAATTAGTAACATTGTTAAATAAAGAGTTAGCGATTGAGATTGCAGAAAAAGTATCATATTCAGAATTGCATTCGCAACTCTCAGCTTATATCAACCAGTTAATAAAAAATGATTTTGACAAACTGATTGCTTACCTGTACCGTATTGATGTTAATGAGGAGAAATTAAAATCATTGCTGCAACAAAACCCCGATGAAGATGCCGGAAATATTATTGCCGGATTAATGATTGAAAGGCAGGAACAAAAAATAAAATTCCGTAAGCAGTTCAGCCAGCGGGAAAATGATTTCGACGAAGAAGAAAAATGGTAAATGCTTATTGTTCCTGTAATTGTTTTTTACCGGCTCTGCCGCCAAACATCAACTCCTGCACTTTTTCTTTATCTTCTTTTTCTTTATTAAGGTCGAACATAGTACCAAACACATGATCCCATAAAGTAGAGCTTACGCCAAAACCCATCTCCACATTCTTGTAGTGATGCAGGTGATGGTTTCGCCACAAAGGTTTCATCCATTTAAAAGGAGGATTCCAGGCATGAATGGCATAATGCATGCTGCCATAAATTAAATAGCCCATTACAAATCCGGGAAAAAAGGCAAACACATAACCTGTACCATTGAATAAATAGGTAATGGCATACATGATACAAAAGATGCTTGAGGAGATCAATAAGCTGGGTACAGCAGGCATAAACAATCTTTCTTTATCCCTGGGATACTCATGATGATTACCATGTATTACGTAAACAATTTTTTTAGCCCTTTCGCTTTCTGCAAAAAAATGAAATACAAACCGGTGTATGGTATATTCAAACAACGACCAGAAAAGCATTCCGGCTATAAAGATTCCTGTTGTTTCTAAGATGGTAAAAGACAATTTTGAAGCGCTGAAATATAACATGAAGCCAATAATGGGCAAATACATTCCCCATATCACCAGCGGGTGTGTTTTGGTCAAATACTCCAGGTACTGATTTTTAAATAACCGGGCCTGACCCTTATTATGTATTTTATCGAAATGCATAGTGGTTAACTAAAAACAAAATTAAATAAAAAACCATTTAAACAAAATTATCTGGCCATTTTCCATCGCTTAAAAGGTTATTTTTGAGCTTCAAAATACTTTTATGAAGCTTGTAACATTTTTAAAAGACGGCCACGATCAGCTTGGCATTGTGGTAGACGGCAAAATTTATGCCATGGAAGAATTGCACAGGGATCTGCCCAACACCATGTCTATGTTCCTGAATTACTGGGATGAATTGATGCCGATGGCAAAAGCCGTTGAACAAAAGGTAAAGGATGGTTTGGTTAGAGATGAAATGGGTGAATTGCTTACCGATGCCGAATTATTTGCCCCGGTACCCCATCCCACCAGCTGCAGGGATGGTTATGCCTTTCGTCAGCATGTTGCTTCAGCAAGGCGTAACAGAAAAGTGGATATGATTCCGGAATTTGACCAATACCCCATTTTTTATTTTACCAATCACAACAGCATTCAGGGTCCCGGCGATATTGTTTGTATGCCCGATCATTTTCAAAAACTGGATTTTGAGCTGGAGGCCGCTATTGTTATTTGCAAACCCGGCCGCAATATTAAAGCAGCCGATGCCGATGAATATATTGGCGGATTGATGATTATGAATGACATGAGTGCAAGAACTTTGCAGATGGAAGAAATGCTGCTGAACCTGGGTCCGGCTAAGGGAAAAGATTTTTCCACCGTAATAGGCCCCATGCTGGTTACCTTAGATGAACTGGAACAATACGAAGTGCCTTGCAAAGAAAACCATACCGGCAAAGCCTGGAACCTGGGTATGAAATGTTGGGTTAACGGCGTACAGGTTAGCGAAGGCAATGTTGCTGATATGGACTGGACCTTTGCAGAAATTATTGAACGGTGCAGTTATGGTGTAAACCTGATGCCCGGAGATGTGATTGGCAGCGGCACAGTTGGCACCGGTTGTTTTTTAGAACTGAATGGAACAGGTTTGCTAAACAATCCTGATTTTGTACCTCAGTGGTTGCA
>JAOAUI010000326.1 GCA_030157685.1 Ferruginibacter sp.
ATTCCCAGATCTGCACCGCAGCATTGGCAAGTGGCTGGCCATTATCCCGGTCAAGCACATAATAATCGTTGTTGTTGGTATGTATATAGCTGATGTTGCTAACATAAGTCTGTTGTTTTGCAAGTATATTTTTCTTTACCGAAAAATTGGGATCAATACTTGCCAGGATAAAATAAGTACCGTTGGCAAGGCCGTCAATTTTGATTTCAGTGGTATGATCCTGGTAGTCCTGCAGATCGGGCAGGTTAATGCTCCAGCTTTTTAACGGTTTCATGGTTGTATAGAATTCCCATGTTTTTTCATAATCCCTTCTGTCGATACTTTTTATTTCTTCCCTGCTTGTTTTTATTACACGCAGGTAAAGGGTTTTAATATTTTTGTATTTAACCAGGCTACGAAAAGGTTGCAGCGGTACATTCACTTTTTCTGTTTCAATATTCAATGAAGGTTGACTGATTTGCCCAACTGCATTTTTTGCATTAATGCCACCTTCCGATTTTGGAAAGCGTGCATAGGCTGTTTCAAATAATTCCCTGGCTCTTTTTATTTCGTACTGGTTTTCTGTTTTTGTAAGTGCTTCATATTGTTGTCCACGTTGTAAATAAATATTGCCACGCAAAAACATAGCCTGTGCAATGGCCTGGTTAGCAGGATATTTTTGTTCAATGGCAAGCAGGGCTTCTTCATACAGTTTTTCTTTTCCTTCCAGTACTGCATTGCTATTTACAAAGTTTAATCTTATCAGGTCAGCATCAATCAATGCATCGGGGTTGGCATCTGCCAGGTGAAATTTTATAAGGTCCTGCAAAAGCAGCAGTGCCCTGTGCTGTATAGAAGATGTGTCTTTGGTTTTAAAAGATGCTTTGCTGAAATCTTCTGCTTTTGCAAAAGCAACAGCATCATCAATCTTAAACTGGTAAGCCGGTTTGATAACACCATCCTCATCATTCATAAAAAATTCCAGTGCCCGGTGTGTTAAAAAATCATACAAGGTCGGGCGCAGCTGCCGTGTGTTTTCTCCTTTAATAATAATGGCATCAAGCCCATCTAATTTTGTGATTTTTAAAACGGCATCATCCTGTAAAGAAGCTTTGTATAATTTAGTGATGGTAGCATAGAATTTATCAATACTCCAGGTGGTAATGTCTTTACTTTTTTCTTCGGTAAGTTTGGTGCGGTTATAAAATTTCCAGCGGTTGTTTTGCAGGTACTGCCAGAACATTTCGGCATGCATGCTTTGCAGCAAATTTTTCGCCGGCCCTTTTGCTTTTGCAATCAGGGTATCTACAAAAAAAATATTATTCTCCCGGCTGTCTTCTTCTACCATATTACGGAATCCAATCTGGTACATACAGGCTTTTATCTGCTGGGCATCATTGTCATCTTTTATGGCCAGGTTGTAAATCACCAGTACTTCCTGCAGGGCCGATTTGGTGAGTCCCTTTTTTTGGAAGTCTTCAACCTTTTTCCAGTTTTTAGTGTAGTCATTTTTTATTTGAGCCATAAGGGTTACTGAAGTGCCGGTTAATATAAAAATAACCAGCAACAATTTTTTTATAAACATAATCGGGTATTTAAATACAAGATACAATTTGTTAGGGAGCTGTTCTACTGCCATGACTAAAATCAGTCTTCGGGCACTATGATGAAATTATAAAGCTGTTTGCACAATTTTAGTTTAATTTTTTTCTTTAACTTTTCATTATGGTTGTCTTTTTATGGAACGGCACAACATTTGAATTTACATTGTTATAAAACCTAAACAGCATGAAAAAAACATTTACACTTTTAGCAGCTTTATTCTTTTCAACCATTTTGTTTGCACAGTCAAAGCTCAGCATTTCTGCCATTGGCAATGCAGATATACGGGTAATGGTTGATGGAATCAAGTACACATCAAACGGCCGTGATATTGTAGTAAACAATTTAAAAAACGGCAATCACACGGTTAAGATATTCCGTGCAGGTAATGACAGAAACAGGTATAATGGTAATAACCGCAACAACGGGTATCAACTGGTTTACAGTAATAATCTTTTTGTAAAACCGCAGTACCATGTTGATATTACCATCAACCGTTTTGGTAAAGCATTTGTTGATGAGCAAATGATAAGTGGTGGTTATAATGATGATGACGATGACTGGGGCGTTGATAATAATGACCAGTATTATGAAGGCAGCAGCAAAAGGGCAATGGAAAACAGTGCTTTTCAGCAGCTAAAAAAATCAATTGCAAAAGAATCTTTTGATGACACCAGGTTGAAAATTGCAAAACAGTTTGTTCCCTTCAATTATTTTAATACAGCGCAGGTAAAAGAACTGATAGGGGTTTTCTTTTCTGAAAGCAGCAAGCTGGAGCTTGCCAAGTATATGTACGATTACACTGTTGATAAAGCGAATTACTTTCTGGTAAACGATGCACTTTTCTTCAACAGCAGTAAAGAAGAATTGATGGATTATATTAAAAACCGTAAATAAACAGACTAAACTCTCATGGCTATACTTTAGGCCTGCGTGGCGCAGGCTGGACCGGGGCGAAAGCCCCGGTTTTTTAACCTCACCCCTTAACCCTCTCTCCAAGGAGAGGGGTGGAGAATGGGGAGTAAGAAAATTTAAAAGTATTATTAAAGACAAAAAAAATCCCCCGATATTTATCGGGGGGATCAATCAAAAATATTTTCAGTCTTTTACTTCTTCATCACTTCAGCCATTGTTTTACCAATATCGGCCGGGCTGGCTACCACATGAATACCACATTCGGCCATAATTTTCATTTTTGCTGCAGCGGTATCATCGGCACCGCCAACAATAGCACCTGCATGACCCATACGGCGGCCGGGAGGGGCGGTTTGTCCGGCAATAAAACCAACAACCGGTTTTTTGTTACCGGTACTTTTAATGTAGTTCGCAGCTTCCGCTTCCATACCACCACCAATTTCGCCAATCATTACAATGGCATCGGTTTCGGGGTCATTCATAAATAATTCAACTGCTT
>JAOAUI010000327.1 GCA_030157685.1 Ferruginibacter sp.
GAATTCAGCGGCCGCTATGTAAAGAATTATAAAGATGAAAAAGATTACGTGGATGTGAATGTTGACATCGCCGTAAAACTTAAAAAAGAGAACCGTGCTTTTAAAGTAGAAAAATACGAACACAATTATCCGCATTGCTGGCGTACCGATAAGCCCATCATTTATTACCCGCTGGATGCCTGGTTCATTAAAACCACGGCTGTAAAAGACAGGATGGTGGAGCTTAATAAAACCATCAACTGGAAACCGGCAAACACTGGCACCGGCCGCTTTGGCAACTGGTTAGAGAACATGGTTGACTGGAACCTGAGCCGCAGCCGCTTTTGGGGAACACCCTTGCCCATCTGGAAAACAGAAGAAGATGCTAATGGGAATAGAGAAGAATTGTGCATCGGTTCTATTGCAGAATTAAACAGTGAAATAAAAAAAGCCGCCGAAGTTTTGGGTGGCGAAACAAATAAACATTACCTGCACGAAGGCATTCTTGATCTGCATAAACCTTATGTAGATGAAATTACATTGGTAAGCCCATCGGGCAAACCCATGCAACGTGTGCCCGATCTGATTGATGTTTGGTTCGACAGCGGTGCCATGCCTTATGCACAATGGCATTTTCCTTTTGAGAATAAAGAAAGCTTTAAAGAATCCTTTCCGGCAGATTTTATTGCCGAAGGTGTTGACCAGACAAGAGGTTGGTTTTATACCCTGCATGCACTGGCGGTTTTATTATTTGATTCAGTTGCCTACAAAACCGTTGTTAGTAACGGACTAGTATTGGATAAGAATGGACAAAAAATGAGCAAGCGCCTGGGCAATGTGGTTGACCCGTTTGCAACCATTAATAGTTTTGGTGCCGATGCTACCCGCTGGTATTTGATCACCAATGCCTCGCCCTGGGATAGTTTAAAGTTTGATGAAGAAGGCATCAAAGAAGTGCAGCGCCGGTTTTTTGGTACACTATATAATACCTACCAGTTTTTTGCATTGTATGCCAATGTAGATGGATTTGCTTTTAAAGAAGCTTATATACCGGTTAAAGACAGGCCCGAAATTGACCAATGGATATTGTCTTCACTAAACTCCTTAATAAAAGATGTGCAGGAAAACTTTGATGCCTACGAGCCTACACAGGCAGGCCGTGCCATTGAAGATTTTGTAAATGCCCATTTAAGCAACTGGTATGTAAGGCTTTGCCGCCGCCGGTTCTGGAAGGGTGAGTATGAGCATGATAAGATATGTGCCTATCAAACCCTGTACGAGTGTTTGGAAACCTTGTGCAAACTGATGGCTCCGGTTGCACCATTCTTTGCCGATTGGTTGTTTAATAACCTGAATGCTGTTACGGGCAGATTTACAAACGAATCTATTCATCATACCGATTTTCCAAAAGTAAATGAAGCAGTGATTGATATTGACCTGGAAAAAAGGATGCAACTGGCACAGGATATATCTTCTTTAATATTATCGCTTCGCAAAAAAGTAAACCTGAAAGTAAGGCAGCCATTGCAAAAAGTATTTATTCCGGCAATGGACAGCACGATGGAAGCCCGTATTAAAAAAGTGGAAGACATCATTAAAGCCGAAACCAATATTAAAGAAGTGGATATTTTGGGTGCCGATAACGATTTTATACAGAAAAAAGCCAAGGCCAATTTTAAGACCCTGGGCAAAAAACTGGGGGCCAAAATGAAATGGGCTGCCGAACAAATTATGGCATTTGACAATGCAACGATTGATAAAGTGCTTGAAAATGAATATTTATTGAACCCGGATTATGCAGCCTCGGGCGAAGAGCCTGTCCTTATTACCGCAGAAGATCTGGAAATAGCCACAGATGAGATACCGGGTTATGAGGTAGCTGTAAAGGGTTCTTTAACAGTTGCATTGGATATAACAATTACCGATGATTTGAAAAAAGAGGGTGATGCCAGGGAGTTTGTAAACCGGGTACAAAACATCAGAAAAGACAGTGGTTTTAATCTTACAGACAGGATAGATGTAACAGTAAGTGAAAATGCTGCGCTGCAACCGTCCATAATTCAATATAAAGATTATATTTGCGCCGAAATTCTGGCTGATTCGCTTGCTTTTACTCCCGCCATTAACAACGGAATTGAAATTGAAGTGAATGATGCTATATTACAAGTGAACGTACTTAAAAAAGGATAATAGTATGGCTACAAAAAAGAAAGTTGCTAAACCTGCAGCTAAAAAAGTTGTTAAACCGGTAAAAAAAGCAACTCCGGTTAAAAAATCTGCGTCTAAGAAAGCAGTAGCTAAGAAACCTGTTGCCAAGAAACCGGCCCCAAAGCCAGTAGCAAAGAAAACAGTTAAAAAAGTAGAAAAAGTTATAAAAAAAGCCAAAAAAAAGGCCCCGATAGCTATCGGGGTGGTAAAAAAAGCGGCAAAAGTTGTAAAACCAGCTGCAAAAAAAATCGTACATAAACCTATGACAAAGAAGATTGAAGTTAAAAAACCGATCGCAAAACCGGTTTCAGTGAAAAAAGCACCTGAAAAAGTTGTGGCTCCCGTAAAAGTTGCGGCACCTGTTAAAGCAAAATCACCCGAAAAAGCAAAAGACATCAAGATCACTCCGGCAAAACCAGTTGTATTGCCTAAGATCAATACCAAAACCTCACGCAAATACCAGCCGGATTTTACCAAGTCGGTATTGGATCAGCCAAAACATGATCTTGGAGCGCCTATTAACCGTTACAGCGATGCCGACCTGGCCGAGTTCAGGGAGATCATTCAACGTAAGCTGGATTCAGCCAAAAAAGAACTGGCTTACCTGCAGGGCTTAATTACCCGTAAGGATGAAATGGGCGGCGATAACGATGATGCCCGTTACATGACCATGGAAGATGGAAGTATGAGTATGGAAAGGGAGCAGCTTAGCCAGATGGCCAGCCGCCAGATCACTTTTATTGATCACCTGGAGAAAGCAGTAATGCGTATTGAAAATAAAACCTACGG
>JAOAUI010000328.1 GCA_030157685.1 Ferruginibacter sp.
TTATTTTAGCAACCGGCCACAGTGCCCGTGATATTTTTGAACTGCTGCATCAAAAACAAATTTTAATTGAAGCAAAAGGTTTTGCTTTGGGTGTACGTATTGAACATCCGCAGCAATTAATTGACAGCATTCAATACCATTGCCCGGCAAGAGGTGCTTATTTACCGCCGGCATCTTATAGTTTAGTAAAACAGGTAAATGAACGGGGCGTATTCTCCTTTTGCATGTGTCCCGGTGGTATTATTGCACCGGCAGCAACATCAACAGGCGAACTGGTGGTGAATGGATGGAGCCCATCAAAAAGAAATAACCCTTACGCCAATAGCGGTATGGTGGTACAGGTTGAATTGGAAGATGTAATTCAAAATCCAAAATTCAAAATTCAAAATAATGCTTTAGCCATGATGCATTTTCAACAAATGGTTGAGCAAAACTGTTTTAATGCCGGTGGCGGAAAATTTGTTGCACCTGCGCAGCGCATGACCGATTTCAGCAATGGCATTACCTCATCTTCCTTACCCGGTTGTTCCTACCAGCCTGGCCTTCAATCTGTACATTTAAAAGAAGTATTGCCCGGCTTTGTTTACCAGGCCCTTGCCAAAGGCTTTATCGAATTCGGCAAAAAAATGCCCGGGTATTTTACCAACGATGCAGTGGTAGTTGCTACCGAAAGCCGTACATCATCGCCGGTACGCATTCCCCGTAATAATGATACACTCACCCATCCGCAATTAAATAATTTTTACCCCTGTGGTGAAGGGGCAGGATATGCAGGCGGTATTGTAAGTGCGGCCATGGATGGAGAAAGAGTAGCCAGCCAATTGGCGAACATTTTAGCATAATTAATTTACCATTCAAAAAAATAGCACTCAAAATCATTGTTAGATTCATACATTTGATTTTGTGTAAATAACCTCACTCAATATGAACATTTTAGAACTGCAAAACCTTAAAAAGTATTTTGCCACACAAAAAGCGGTGGACGATATCAGCTTTAACATAGCACAGGGCGATATATTTGGATTGCTTGGCCCCAATGGCGCCGGTAAAACCACCCTGCTGCGGATGATTACCGGTATTTTTTATCCTGATAGCGGCCAGGTTATTTTTAATGGCCGAAAATTTGACCCCATTAATGATACAGCCTACATAGGCTATATGCCCGAAGAGAGAGGGCTGTACAAGAAAATGAAGATTGGCGAACAGGCTATTTACCTGGCGCAGTTAAAAGGGCTTTCCAAACCAGATGCCATGAGTAAAATAAAAGCCTGGTTTGTAAAGTTTGAAATGGAAAGCTGGTGGAATAAAAAAGTAGAGGATCTGAGTAAAGGTATGAGCCAGAAATTACAATTTGTAACTACCGTTTTGCACGAACCCAAGCTGATCATTTTAGATGAGCCTTTCAGTGGCTTAGATCCTGTGAATGCCAATTTGATAAAAGATGAAATTTTTAACCTGGCACAAAAAGGCAGCACCATTATTTTCAGTACGCACCGTATGGAGCAGGTAGAAGAGATATGCAACCACATTGTATTGGTAAATAAAGGAAAGAAAATACTGGATGGCACGGTTAAGGATGTAAAGAATGAATTTAAAGAAAATATTTACCGTATTGGAGCTGCCATTTTACCCGAAGACATACAGCATCCTGCATTTGAAGTAATTAAACACAAACCAGATGAATTATTATTGAAACTGGCGCCAGGCACAAAAACAAATGATGTACTGCAATATTTTATTTCTAAAAATATAACGGTTAACACCTTCAGCGAAGTCTTTCCATCGCTCAACGAAATATTTATTAATCTGGTAGAAGGCACAAAAAATGCACGCCAGTTCCAGGAAATTTAATCAACTTATAATTTACCCAACATGAATAAGATCTGGCTCATAATAAAACGTGAATACGTTACCAGGGTACGCAATAAAACATTTTTACTCTCTACTTTTTTACTGCCGATCATGATTGTGCTGTTTATAGCAGGCAGTATTTTCTTATCAGTAAAATCTGAAGAGAAAAGCAAAAGGATCGCTTTTTCCGATTCCTCAGAGTTTTTTAAACCGCTGCTTAAAAACGACAGTTCTAATCTGAACTTTGTTTTTGACATAACGATAGATACGGTAAACTATACAAAAAAAGGCTTTGATGGTTTTGTGTACCTGGATGACAGCGCCAATCATCATTTTGTTTTGCGTACACCAAAAGCCGCATCCATGAGTACCATAAACTCAATTGAAAGCAAATTGAATGAGGCTTATCAAAATTACCAATTGCAGAAATCGGGCATTGATAAAGTTTATTTAGATTCACTTAGAAAAGCATCATCCCGGTATTTTAGTGTAGATAATAAAGGAGATGATGATAAGATTGTAAATGCCGGTGTTAATTATGCCGTGGGTTTTGGTAGCGGCATTCTAATTTATATTACCATGTTTATTTTTGGTGCCATGGTGATGAGAGGAGTAATGGAAGAAAAAACAAACCGCATTGCAGAAGTAATGGTAAGCAGTGTAAAACCTTTTCAGCTGATGCTGGGCAAAATACTGGGCATTGGTGCAGTTGGTTTAACCCAGTTGCTTTTATGGATCATCCTGATGTCGGCTTTATCCCTTGTTGCAACTGCATTTCTGCCAAGCGATATCATGAGCCAGGTGCAACAGATTCAGAATAACCCGGCTGTTGTAAATAACAATGCTGCACAGTTTAATGAAGCTGCCAAATTATTGGCCAATGTAAGCAGCCTTAACTGGCCGCTCATCATCGCCTGTTTCATTTTTTATTTTATTGGTGGCTATCTTTTTTATTCATCTCTTTTTGCAGCCGTTGGAAGCGTGGTAAATGAAGATCCGCAGGAGGCGCAATCATTAATGCTGCCCATTATGATGCCGATCATTTTTGGCTTTATTATTTTATCAAGCAATTTAAATACGCCCGATAATGATGCCATGTTTTGGGGAAGTATGATTCC
>JAOAUI010000329.1 GCA_030157685.1 Ferruginibacter sp.
GTGCCGATATGCAATATGTTTTATGGATATACAGCATGGCTCAGACTTTTGAAAAGATAAGTGATGAACAATTACCGCCAAAACCAAATGAGTTACTCATAACATGGTTTACCGGCATTTTTGTATAGGATTGAACCGGCGTTAACCCGGTTGAAGGAATGGTGTTTTTAAAATGCAGGCTTGTATACACTTCCTGGTGCAGTAAACTTAAAATACTGTATACCGCTTCAATAGCACCTGATGCCCCCAGCGTGTGGCCTATGTTTCCTTTGGTAGATGCAAAGGCCGGAGGCTTATCAAACAAGCGGATCATTGCCTTGCTTTCTACCTCATCATTGTTTTCGGTAGCGGTGCCATGTGCATTTATAAAATCAATTTTATCTGCAGTAAGGTTTGCAACCTTTAATGCCCCCTGCATAGAAAGAAATGGGCCATCGCCCTCATCTGATAATGAAGAAGGGTGGTAGGCATCGTTGGCATTGCTGTAACCGGTAAGTTCTGCATACACTTTTCTGCCTTTTATATCTTCTTCTTTTTCTAAAATTAAAAAAGCAGCGCCTTCTCCCAGGTTCAATCCTTTTCTGCCTTCATCAAATGGGGTGCAGATTTCATCAGATAAAATATGCAACGCATTGAAACCGTTGATGGTGAATTTTGCAAGACAATCAGTGCCGCCCACAATGGCTCTTTTTGCATAACCGTTCTTCATCAGCATGGCACCATACATAATGGCATTGGCCGATGAAGAGCAGGCGGTGTTGATGGTATTGATGACTCCGTTTATCTTAAAATGTTTTTGCAGGTACATATTAACTGAGGCACAATCATATGATGCTAAATAATCTGAACCATTCGTTTTTTCATTGGCGTCGTTATACAATTCATCTGTAAGACACATGCCGCCAACGGTGTTGGCACCAATCAATGCAGTGTCGAAGGATTGAATTTCTTCAGCGGTAATTCCGCAATCAGCAATGGCTTCATTCAATGCATGTAATGCCAGCAGGGTTGTACGGGTAACGCCC
This sequence comes from Ferruginibacter sp., assembly GCA_030157685.1. Classification (GTDB taxonomy): domain Bacteria; phylum Bacteroidota; class Bacteroidia; order Chitinophagales; family Chitinophagaceae; genus Ferruginibacter. The sequence goes on from JAOAUI010000329.1 coordinate 1,026, forward strand.
TTGTCTGTCACCTGTAATTGTTTCTGCAGATCTTCTGTGCTTATTTGTACCTGGCCAAAAGGTAAAAGGCCGGCATATTTAGTTGGGAAAAGATCAAAGGCTTTACTTAAGCCACAGGTAGCATTTTTAAGCGACTGATGATTTTCGGCTACAGAATTTCCTATAGCACTTATTACGCCCATGCCGGTTATGAAAATTCTGCTCAATATAGTTGGGGTGTCAGCCTGAGCTTGTCGAAGGCGGGTTGGTTGATGATAGCACCGTCTTCGACAGGCTCAGACTGACAGCTTTTTTATTTTTAAAATTATTTTGTACGATGTTGCTCAATGTAAGCAACCATAGTGTTGATATCTGCCAAAACCTTACGGCCTTCTTTGGGATCTTTTATATCTATCCCGTATTCCCTGCCCAATAAAACAATCAGTTCTATCGAATCAATTGAATCAAGCCCCAAACCTTCGCCAAATAGCGGTTCATCATCTTTAATGTCTTCAGGTTTAACAGAGATAAGGTTCAGAAATTCTATGATCTGCTTTTTAACCTGTAATTTTAATTCGGCTGTTTCCATAATAAATATTTCAAATCAGGTTTTTTCTTTTTAACCCGATCAACGTAATCAATTGTATTGCAAAAGTGATACCCAGTAAAGGTATTATATTTAAGATAACATCTTTCAGTTTTCCTCCTTCCAAAAATAAACCATAATACGCTTCCAGACACCAATGCAATGGCGAAAGCTTCATCACAAACTGAAAAGATTCGGGCATGGCAAAACTTGGTACAAGCAAACCGCCAACAGCCGCCATCAGTACAATGGATACTGCACCAATACCATTGGCCTGTTCCTGTGTTTTTGCAAACACACCAATCATGATAGCATAACTTACAGCACACCAGCCGCAGATGAGTGTAACTATTACCACTCCCGTAATATCGGCCGGTAAATTTAGTTTGGGTAAACCCATGGATGGAAAAAGCCAGATGCCCATGGAAAAAACAACCGTGGCCTGGATAAATGTTATGAATAAATAGGAAAGCTGTTTGGAAATTAATGCCACCAAATAATTTGTGGGTAATGTTTTTAATCTTACAAAACTGCCGTTTAATTTTTCACGAACTACACTGCCACCTAATGATATTACGATGAAGAACATGGCAAATACTGTCCAGGCCGGTACATTGTGTTGCGATGCATTGGGAATATTGCGGCTGCCATCTCTTGATACCGGAATTTCTACAATAGCAACCTGGCTGTTTATTAAATCCTTCTCAAGCGAATCGGGCAATGCCGTTTCGTTTAGTGCGAAGTAGAGACTTTTTAAAACTTCTTTATTTTGTACCACCTGTAAGGCACTGCGTAAAGCACCATTGATAGAATGGCGGAATGATTCCTGCAATACGGGGTGATACAATAATGTGATGGGCTGAACCTGGCTGCTGTCATTTGTTATTACAGCACCAGCGGATTGCATACCGAAATTTTTCAAGGCTTTTTTTGCAGTTGCATCAGCCGTTATTTTCAATTTTTGTGTAAAGTCGGCTGGAATGATGATGGCGATAACAGCATCTTTGGCATGCATTCTTTCAGAAATTTCTTTGTCTGTTACATTTGGTGTAACCTGCTTCAAACTAAACATGCCCACTTTTTCAATAGCGGTTTGCATTTGTTTGCCAGCTTCGCCGGTATCCCTGTTGCACATCAACATAGGCACCGTATTGGTGTTCAGCATTTCGAAGGTGCTGTTTTGCACTGCTGTAATAACAACTGCCAGCACGATCGGCATTACAAACATGAACACCAGTCCCAGCCTGTCACGGGTGAGAATGCGCATGTCTTTTAATATGGTGCTCCAGAGTTTAAACATTATGAGTTCCTGTAGGATTTGCCGGTTAAATTAATGAACAAACCTTCCAGTCCGTCTTCTTTATGATCTAT
>JAOAUI010000330.1 GCA_030157685.1 Ferruginibacter sp.
TTTATTGTCCAATTGAGCGGTAGAAGTTTAATAAAGATTGAAGTCCCTTAAAAGACGGAAGTCGCAAAAAAGACGGAAACCAAACAAGCGGAAGCATCGGGTTAGTAAGATTATGGAATGAGCAATCAGGAAGTAAGCGATAACTTGATGCTTTTTTTTATGTCCATACCTCAACCAATTAAACAACTCCTGCCAGTTCCAGGCTACGTTTGCTTATCTTTTTATATTCTACTGTTTCAATAATGGCATCAGGGCATAATATCAATGATACGCCTTCCTGTTTCCACCAATCAGTTTTAAATAGCTTTTCTGCATGAATGACTGCAACAAGCCAGCTGTACTTGAATTCATTGTGCCATTCTTCAATCCACTCAAATTCATCTTTGTTTATTTTATTTAGATCATCGGTACTGATAAAAACCTTTAAATAATAATCGTTGCTAAGCACCGTATCAGTTTGGTGATAGATCTTTTTATACTCGTATTTATAATTGTAACCAAGCGCCGATATATCACTCAGCACAGCAGAAGCTGTAGGAAAAGCACCGGCACCTTTGCCTTTAAAAAAATGCTCATCGGCAAAAGTGCTTTCGGTTGTTAGTGCATTAAACTCATTTTGTACATGGTACAGATTGTCGTTTTGGGTTACAAACTGCGGCAATACAAATGCAGCCAGTTCACCATTCTCTAATTTTTTTGCTGTGGCTACCAGTTTAATGGTTTGCTTTTTTTCTTTGGCTAAAATGGCATCGGGTAAGGCAATGTTTTCAATGCCATTAAAAATAAAATCGGTTGGTTTTGCAATTACACCAAAGGAGTGTGCCAGTAAAATGCTCAGTTTGTTTGCTGCATCAAATCCGCCAATATCCAGTTTGGGATTGCTTTCGGCAAAACCTAGTTGCTGGGCTAAAGTTAAAGCTGCTTTAAATTCCAGTTGTTCTTCCAGTATTTTTGTAAGAATAAAATTGGTGGAACCGTTGATAATTCCCCGGATGGACTTTAAGAGATCGTTGTCATAATATTCCTCCAGGTTGCGAACAATGGGCATGCTGGCGCAACAGGCGGCTTCATACAAAAGCGCTGTATTATTTTCCTGCTGCAGTTGCAACAGCTCTTCAAAATGCTCTGCAATCATTTTTTTGTTGGCACTTACAACCGACTTGCCTTTTTGCAAAGCTGTCTTTACAATTTCAAAAGCGGCATCTGCATCGTCAATCAGTTCAACCACTACATTAATGCTTTCATCGTTGAGGATGATATTTGCATCGGTAGAGAAATTTTCTGCAGCAATGCTTCTTTTTTTATCGACATTTTTAATGACTATTTTTTTTATCGATGCCTGCAGGGTAGGAGTGGTATGCAGTACATCATAAAGGCCTTTGCCTACTACACCAAAACCAAAGAGACCGATATTGAGTTGTTTGTTTGACATATTCTTATTTCACGAATTTTTCGAATTACACTAATTACACGAATTTCTTAAATGCTGGAAGTTGAATAATTTTATACTGTACAAGAGTGCGACGCCAATGAAGTTGGGCTATGCACTAATGCTTGGCTCAAAATTTTCCTTTTCAATTTTAAGTTTAGAAAAAGCCTGCTCCAGATCAGCTATCAAATCTTGTACGTCTTCCAGTCCAACACTTAAGCGTATCAGGCTATCGGCAACACCAGCTGCCTGACGTTTTTCAGCAGGAATGCTTTTGTGCGTCATTTGTGCAGGATGGCAAAGCAAACTTTTTACACCACCTAAACTTTCGGCCAGTTTAAAATAATTGGTATTGGTTACAAATGCAGTAGCAGCTTCTTCTGTATCATTTTTTAAAGTGAAAGAAACAATGCCGCCGAAACCTTTACTTTGTTTTTTTGCTATTTCGTGATTGAGATGCGTTTTTAAACCGGGGTAGTAAACTTTATCAACTGCAGGATTTGTTTCCAGGTATTCAGCCACCACCTGTGCATTGCGGCAATGCTGCTGCACACGCAGATGTAATGTTTCAATGCCACGAATAACCAGCCAGCTATCAAATGGAGCAAGGATAGCACCACTTGCATTTTGTATGAATTTTATTTTTTCGCCCAGTTCTTTTTCTTTGGCAACAACAAGGCCGGCGATGAGGTCACTATGTCCACCCAGGTATTTGGTAGCACTGTGAATTACAAGATCAGCTCCCAGCGTGAGAGGCTGTTGTAAGGCTGGCGATGCAAAAGTATTATCCACGCAAAGTAAACACCCATGGGCCTTTGCAGCTTGTGCAATGGCCCGTATATCGCTTACTTTTAAAGTTGGATTGGTTGGTGTTTCAAGCCAGATAAGTTTTGTGTTTGGCGTTAGGGCATTAAAAACATTGGCAGCATCTGTTGTATCAACATAGTTTACAGTGATGCCGAATTTTTCGTAGATATGTGTAAAGAGACGGAAAGCGCCGCCATAGATATCATCTACTGCTAAAATTTCATCACCGCTTTTTAGCAATTTAACAACAGCATCAATGGCTGCAAGGCCGCTGCCAAATGCAACACCAACTTCTCCTTTTTCTAACTGAGCAATAATGCTTTCCAGTGTGCCTCTTGTAGGGTTATTGCTGCGGGCATAATCATACCCTTTGTTTATACCAGGTGCATCCTGCACATAAGTACTGGTTTGATAAATGGGTACGCTGATGGCGCCTGTTAATGGGTCTACCGGAATGCTGTGGATCAGTTGTGTTGCGTTGCTCATTGGTTTTGTTTTTAATTTTTAATTAAATAGTGTTAAACATGTTCTGTTTAATCACTTACCAGTGAGCAACCTTATCGGAGGAGTTTTCTCAGCCGCTGCCGGGACTTGTAGCCGCCGGCAGGGCATTAAAAAAGCTCATCCGATAAATCAGATGAGCTTTTAATATTTTTAGGTATTTGTAAGCTTTGAATCTGACTTATCTCTCCCGTTGTTAAACGAGATGGAATTGGCACCTTTC
>JAOAUI010000331.1 GCA_030157685.1 Ferruginibacter sp.
CGGTATAACCATATTGTTTTAACCATTGCATCCTTGCTTCATGAATGATACTTACAAAGGCATCGTTGCCTACATGATTGCCATAGTTAATATCGGCAATGCGAACAGGAACCAGGTATGTTGCCATTACTTTTTCCGGAATGTCAATTTTAATTCTTGCCATATTAATTATTCAAAAAGTTTATCAGTTTTTCCATGGCTTTTTTCCGGTGGCTGAATTTATTTTTCCCGGCCATATCCATTTCGGCAAAGGTTTTATCACTGCCATCCGGTACAAAAACCGGGTCGTAGCCAAAGCCGTTATTCCCTTTTCTTTCAGCGATGATGGTGCCCGTACAAATTCCCTCAAAAAGATATTCTTTACCATCCAGTATCAACGATATCACCGTTCTGAAACGGGCTGCTTTGTTGTCTGAAGCTGAAAGCTTCGTAAGCAGCTTTTCAATATTGTCATCAAAGCTTCTGCTTTCACCGGCATAGCGGGCACTTTTTACTCCGGGTTTTCCGTTCAATGCAACTACTTCCAGGCCTGTATCTTCACTAAAACAATTTTGATTTGTAATTTCAAAAATGGTTTTTGATTTTTCCGAAGCATTGGCCTCCAGCGTATCATGCGGCTCCGGAATATCAATATCAATACCAGCTTCTTTTAAAGTAATTATATGAAAACGGCTGCCCAATACAGCACGTACTTCTTCAACTTTGTTTTGATTATTGGTGGCGAATATGATGCTTGTCATTTTTTTAATTATCCTAGTGAAAAGATTTTTTTCAGGCAGTTCCAAAGTTTCATTTTTTCTTCTTTATTGGCCTGCAATTCATGTAACGAAGCTGATGAAAGATACACCTGGTTATTAAACTGCTGCACCTGGTAATGCGGAAACTGCAGTGGTAATGCCAGTGCAGTTGTATCTAAACCAAATAAAAATACTTTTTCGGCTTTCAATTGTTCGGTAACAGTTGTATAAGCCAGCCCCGGATTTTTAGCAAGATTAATTAATGCAATATCTGCCATACTTAATTTGCAGGCGGTTAATATGCCCAGCAAAAAATTAAGTTCTTCATCAGGCAAATAAATGGCTGTTTCTGAATTAACCAGTATGGCAATCTTCTTTTGATTATTACCTAAAAAACTGATGCTTTCCGGTTGTATATCATCTAAAACTGATTTGTGCGATTCTAAGTCGTACAGGCATTTACTGTATAAACCCTGCAAAATGGTATCCGGAAGCTGAATATTATCTAAACTCATAATCATGTAATTTAAACTATTGCTTTTTTCGTTTCTTTGCCGTAAAATTAACGAATATGATTGCAGCTGAAAATATTAATGTTACCAAAGTAGAACAGAGTAAACTTAAAGATATTAATCTTGAAAATATCCCCTTCGGAAAATACTTTACCGATCATATGCTGGAAGTGGATTATGAAGACGGTGAATGGAAAAATGCCGAGATAAAGCCTTATCAACCTTTATTACTAGACCCATCATTGGCAGCTTTACATTACGGGCAGGCCATTTTTGAGGGTATAAAAGCCTATAAAAATGAAGCTGGAGAAGTTTCTATCTTCCGTCCGATAGATAATTTTAAACGGTTTAATATTTCTGCAGAAAGAATGCAGATGCCCCAGGTGCCCGAAGAAATTTTTATGGAAGGCATGCGTATGCTGATAGAACTGGATAAGAACTGGGTACCACAACAGGTAGACCATTCTTTATATATACGTCCTTTCATGTTCAGCAGCGATCATATGATTGGTGTAAGACCAAGTGAAAAATATAAGTTCATGATTATACTGAGCCCTACAGGCCCTTATTATAATTCGCCCATGCGTATTTATGTAGAGGAGCATTATGTAAGGGCTGTACCCGGTGGCGTTGGATATGCAAAAGCTGCCGGCAATTATGGTGGTGCCATGTATGCAACAGCACAGGCAAAACTTAAGGGCTACGACCAGGTTTTATGGACGGATGCTTTTGAACATAAATATGTACAGGAGTGCGGCACAATGAATGTTTTCTTTATCATCGGCAATACAGCCATTACCCCCGATTTGAAGGAGGGAACCATATTGGCGGGTGTTACCAGGGACAGCACTATGGTTATGTTGAAGGATATGGGTTTTGATGTACAGGAAAAGTCTTTAAGCATTGATGACGTCATTTCGGCATACAATGCTGGTATTTTATACGAGGTTTTTGGCACAGGCACAGCGGCCACCATTTCTATGATAAAAGAATTGCGTTACAAGGATTTTGTAATGGAATTTGATGTAGATAGCTGGAAAACTGCTCCTGAAGTAAAAAGCCGGTTAAATGCCATTCGTTATGGGCAGGTGCCTGATAATCATGGCTGGATGCAGAAAATTTAAGTAATTGGAACCGATAAATTATACGAAACCGCCCTATAAAGGCGGTTTTTTGTGGAAATGTTAATAAAATTTGATTTTTTTTACTTTTAAGTTTCCAAAATCAAATCATAAATCCTACCTTTGCCGTCCGAAAATTAAAAGCACAAAATGCCTACAATACAACAGTTAGTAAGAAAAGGAAGAGAAGTAATTAAAGCTAAAAGCAAATCAAGGGCGCTGGATAGTTGTCCGCAGCGCCGTGGTGTATGTACAAGGGTGTACACAACCACGCCTAAAAAGCCAAACTCTGCTTTGCGTAAAGTTGCTAAAGTTCGTTTAACCAATAAAATTGAGGTTATTGCCTATATTCCGGGTGAAGGACACAATTTACAGGAGCATAGTATTGTATTGATACGTGGCGGAAGGGTAAAAGATTTACCAGGTGTACGTTATCATATTGTACGTGGTAGTTTGGATACTGCCGGTGTTAAAGACCGTAAACAAAGCCGTAGTAAATACGGAACTAAAAGAGCAAAAAAATAATTTCAATAAAGGCCGGACGGGTGACGCCTGGCCAAAATAATCAACAATGAGGAAGACACAACCGAAAAAAATACCATTAGCACCAGATCCTAAATTTAACGACAAACTGGTTACCCGTTTTGTAAACAACCTGATGTGGGCCGGTAAAAAAAGTGGTGCATACATTATATTTTACAATGCTTTGGATAAAGTAGCCAAGCAAACCGGTGAAGATGGATACGAGGTTTGGAAAAAAGCTTTAACCAACATCACTCCTGGTGTTGAAGTACGCAGCCGCCGTATTGGTGGTGCTACTTTCCAGATTCCTGCTGAGGTTCGTGCCGACAGAAAGGTTTCTTTAAGCATTAAGTGGATGATCAAATACAGCCGCGACCGAAACGGCCGCAGCATGGCTGATAAATTAGCCAACGAAATTGTTGCTGCAAGCAAAGGTGAAGGAGCTTCGTTCAAAAAGAAAGAAGATACCCACCGTATGGCAGAAGCTAACAAAGCTTTCGCTCACTTCAGAATCTAATTATTATACCAGCATTATAATTAAGCCATCCAAACCGGGTGGCTTTTTTGTTGTTTAAAGGCTTTGTTATGTAAAAAATAGCACGTACCTTTGCGGCGCTAAAAGGCAGGCAAAGTTTGGATAGGCCCGCTTATTTAGCATACCATGAGAGTCTAATACATCATATTAACCCCGGTTCGCTCGCAGCGTTCTTAATTACAGGGGTATGCTTCTAACTAAGGCAAAGATCAGCAAAAGAACATACATACAATAGTGTCCCGATAGCTATCGGTACCAATGAAATAAAAATTAAAAACAGAAAAAACAATGGCAGATTTACGTTATCAACGAAACTTTGGAATTGCCGCTCACATTGATGCCGGTAAAACCACTACCACCGAGCGTATATTATATTATACGGGTGTTAACCATAAAATAGGTGAGGTGCATGATGGTGCCGCTACCATGGACTGGATGGCCCAGGAACAGGAAAGGGGTATCACTATTACCAGTGCTGCTACTACCTGCTTTTGGAACTTCCCAATGGCTAATGGTAAAAAATTACCGGATACACATCAATACAAATTCAACATTATTGATACCCCGGGCCACGTGGATTTTACCGTAGAGGTAGAACGTTCTTTACGTGTACTGGATGGTTTGCTGGCTTTGTTTTGCGCCGTATCTGGTGTAGAACCACAGAGTGAAACTGTTTGGCGCCAGGCCAACCGTTACAAAGTACCACGTATTGGTTTTGTAAACAAAATGGACCGCAGTGGTGCCGATTTCTTACATGTGGTAAAACAAATTAAAGAAATGCTGGGTGCTAAAGCTGTGCCTTTGCAATTACCAATTGGCGCTGAAGATAATTTTAAAGGTGTGGTTGATCTGATCACCATGAAAGGAATTGTATGGGATGAAGCAGGACAAGGTATGACTTTTGACGAAGTGCCCATTCCGGAAGATATGATTGAAGAAGTGAACGAATGGAGGCAGCATTTAATTGAAGCTGTTGCTGATTACGATGATAAATTGCTGGAAAAATTCTTTGATGATCCTAATACGATCTCTGAAGCTGAAATTCATGAAGCTATCCGTAAAGCAACCATTGATATTTCTATCATCCCGATGATGTGTGGTTCATCTTTTAAAAACAAAGGTGTACAAACTGCATTGGATGCTATCGTACGTTACTTACCGGGTCCTTTGGATATTGAAGCGGTTAAAGGAACCAATCCTGATACCGGTGAAGAATTACTGCGTCATGCAGATCCAAAAGAACCATTCAGTGCTTTGGCATTTAAGATCATGACCGATCCTTTTGTGGGCCGTTTAGCATTCTTCAGGGCATATTCTGGCCGTTTGGATTCTGGTTCTTATGTGCTGAATACCCGTACAGGTAAAAAAGAGCGTATCAGCCGTATCATGCAGATGCATGCCAACAAACAAAATCCGGTTGATTTTATTGAAGCTGGTGATATTGGTGCTGCTGTAGGTTTTAAAGATATTAAAACCGGTGATACACTTTGTAACGAAGACAACCCGATCGTACTGGAAGCGATGACCTTCCCTGAACCGGTTATCTCTGTTGCGGTTGAACCAAAAACACAGGCCGACGTTGATAAGATGGGTATGGCTATTGCCAAACTGGTAGAGGAAGATCCTACATTACGTGTTAAGACTGACGAAGAGACCGGCCAGACCATTTTAAGTGGTATGGGTGAGTTACACCTGGAGATCATTGTTGACCGTATGCGTCGTGAGTTTAAAGTTGAAATTAACCAGGGTGCTCCACAGGTTGCTTATAAAGAAGCATTCCATAATTCAGTTGAGCACAGGGAAACGTTGAAGAAACAAACCGGTGGCCGTGGTAAATTTGCCGATATCATTTTTGAGATCGGACCCGCTGACCCTGAATTTTTGAACGATAAAGAAGTGAACAAAGGAAGTAATTTCCAGTTTGTGAACGGTTTGTTTGGTGGTAGTATTCCAAAAGAATTTGTACCGGCCATTCAAAAAGGTTTTGAAACTGCAATGACCACAGGTGTATTGGCAGGTTACCCGATGGAGAGTATGAAAGTACGTGTGTTTGATGGTAGTTTTCACCAGGTGGATAGTGATGCGATGAGTTTTGAACTTTGTGCAAAGCAAGGATACCGTGAAGCCGGCCGTAAAGCAAAACCTGTTTTACTGGAACCGATCATGAAAGTGGAAGTGTTAACACCAGACCAGTACATGGGTGATGTTACGGGTGATTTGAACCGTCGCAGAGGTATGCTGGAAGGTATGGATAGCAAACATGGTGTACAGGTTATTAAAGCCAAAGTGCCATTAAGCGAAATGTTTGGTTATGTTACGCAGTTGCGTTCATTATCAAGCGGCCGTGCTACTTCTACCATGGAGTTCAGCCATTACTCACCTGCACCAAACAATATTGCAGAAGAAGTGATAGCTAAACAAAAAGGTAAGATGAAGATAGGCGAAGAGTAAAAATGCAAGCTGTTAGCTACAAGCTATGAGCTGCGAGCATAAGAAGCCCCATTCTGATAAGGATGGGGTTTTTGTTTGGCATAATCTTGGCTACGAAGTAATATCTTCATAAAAACAAACACATGCAAAAAATCCTACTGGCAATATTCCTTATCACTTCTGTCCCAACTTTTGCACAGCGCAATAATGTTGATAAAGAACACGAAAACTTTTTCCGCATTGGTGCTAAAGGTGGGGTTAACATTAATAAGATAACCGGTAAGTCTTATAAGGAAGGATTCAATTTTAATTTCCAGGCTGGTATTTTTTTACAATTTAATTTCAGCGACCGGTTTGGTTTGCAACCCGAGGTGAATTTTGTACAATCTTCATCGGAGTTTAGTAACGATCCCAATGATATTTATGATGATCTTTTTTTAGGCGGCAGCCAGAAAAAATCGAAACTGAATTTTCTGGAAGTACCATTGCTATTAAATATTAATGTTGGAGAAAGTAAAAGAGTGAAGCTGCAGATTGGCCCGGCTTATGGCGGCCTGCTTAAACAAACAGTAGACAGTTTGAAAACCAACGGCAATATTTATAAGAACGGCGAGTGGGCAGCCATAGGCGGTTTATTTATACAGTTACCATTTGTAAATATTGGTGCCAGGTATAAAATGGGTTTAACAGAGTTGAATGCCATAGATAATCAGCAAAAATGGAGAAGCCAGAGTATACAGGTGTTTGTAGGGGTTACTTTTTAAGATAGCCGATACTGGAACCTGGATGAAGAAAAGATACTGGATACTGGATTCTGGATTAGCACATCAAAATTTAAACGGTTTTTAGTTATCTCAGGGATCCGGCATTCGAAATCCAGCATCCAGCATCCAGTATCCAGTATCCAGCATTCCCCTTGCATTTTTGAGAATCCCTTTGTATTTTGTTTTCATAATCATGCGCTATGCAAAACATACGATTAGAAAACCTGTTGTTGATTGATATTGAAACAGTATCAGAACATCCCACCTTTAATGAACTGAATGAAGATTGGAAACAGCTTTGGGCAGAAAAAGTACAACGACAATTACCCGAAAATGTTACAGCAGAAGAATTTTATCCGCAGCGGGCGGGTGTGATGGCCGAGTTCTCCAAAGTAGTATGTATAAGTGTTGGATATTTTAAGCGGGAAGATAAAGCTGTTCATCTTCGTGTAAAATCTTTTTATGGCGATGATGAAAAAGTATTGCTGCAGGATTTTATTGCAGCCCTGCAAAAGATGGAAGCCAACAATAACAAGTGGAGTTTTACCGGCCACAACATCAAAGAATTTGATATTCCTTTTATATGCCGCCGTTTATTTATCAATGGCCTGGCACTGCCTCCCTTTCTGGATTTTCAGAATATGAAGCCCTGGGAAACTAATATGATCGACACTTTTCAGTATTGGCGCTTTGGCGATTACAAACATTATACTTCTTTAAAATTACTGGCTGCGGCATTACATGTACCATCGCCCAAAGATGATATTGACGGCAGCATGGTAGGTGATGTGTATTGGGTTGAAAAGAACCTGGAACGTATTGTTACTTACTGCCAGAAGGATGTGGTAACTACTGCTAATATTGTTTTGCGGTTTAAAAATTTGCCGCTGCTTGCAGAGGGTGATGTTGAGATTGTGAAATAGATTTTATTACACGAATTAAAAGCACGAATTACACCAATTATTTTCTAAAGGCTCTTTGTGAAACTTTGTGTTTTTCTTAGTGCCCTTTGCGGTAAACATTTTCACCACAAAGCACACAAAGGTTACCACAAAGCACACAAAGGTTACCACAAAGCACACAAGGGTTATCTCGAAGGAACACAAAGGAATCTTATCAATAATTACTTACTGTAGCAATAGTTTTTGTATAGCAATTTCTCCCGCATTGCTGATCTTAATAAAATACAATCCTCTTGCAAACGCAGCTGTATTGATGTTGATTTTAGAAAGATTTGTTTTCTCTGTAAAAATTATATTGCCTGAAGCATTAAATAACTGAATGGTTGATGAAGCATTATTTATTCTATCCTTTGTTACAGTAATAAAATCCTTCGCCGGGTTTGGTGCAACAGTTATTGAATATCCTTTATCAAAATTGACAGGCCTTACAACAGATACCTGCAATCTTCCATCTTTATCAACTTCTTTAATACGATAGTAACTCATTCCATTCAATGGTAAATTATCGTACGCAGTATATTCTACATGGTTACTGCTTATGCCTGCTGCTGCCATGCTGGCAATGGGTTTCCATGTTCTTCCATCGGCCGATCTTTCAATAATAAAATGACTGCTGTTGAATTCCTGTTCGGTACTCCAGCTAAGCTTTACAATTTTATCCTGTTTTTGTGCGGTGAAAGAACTGAAGGTAATGGGCAATGCTCCCAGATCAGAACGGGTGTACCAAACCGGCGCTGTAACCATTTTGCTGCTGCCATTGGTAATATCAATATAATAATAACCGGTAGCCAGGTTTGCTAAATTATCATCTACATATAATAAACTGCTTCCGGTAGCCGAATATATTTCTGTTGCATTTACATTACTGCCCGGTATACCAAACATTACTTTTATTAAAGCACCTGCGGTGGAAGTAGAAACATCTGTAAGATTAACTGCAATAACCGGTGCACCTGCAGCAACCAGGCTGCTGCCCATGATCTGTGTGTTTAGGGTAAAGTCAATTTTAGTATCACAATCCTGTGTGGCATACACATGCATATTGCGAAAACCGTTTATGATATTTGTTTTTGACAATGCAGGAGCAACAACTGCCGAGCGTGAGTATGTTGTTCTTCCGAAAGTAGTATTATGGTTATCGTGATCAATGGTTGGTGCAAGATGATAGCCCTTTGCCAACAACTTCTGATAGTACCACAAATAACTCATGGAAGAACCGGGGTTACTGTATGTTGTATTGGTGGATGTTGAAGGCCCGCTCTCTACAGCTGTTAAAGCAACTGCAGCATCAAATGTTGCGCTGTAGCCAATGTTGGCAAGGTTGCCGTAATCATTATCGTTTGGATGTGCCAGCGATGCAAAAGTATTGGTAGCGCTGTTGTTATTTACTGTTTGAAACAATCCGGTTCCACTGGTATAATCTGATTTGGCAATAAAATCATTGTAATTATTGGTAGCGCCCCAGCCACCGCTGCCGCTTTCCCATCCCCATAAATTATTCATGCCATCACCATAAACCAATACATGCCCGCCATTGCTGATAACGCCCCATTCCATACCATACAATGCAATGAATGATGGGTTTGCAGTGGTGAAATTGGTTGCCTGGGTTATACCCAAAACATAAGTACTGAGTTTATTACCAGGGTTATTGTTTGATGTATAATGATTGTGCTCAGATATGCCCAGGTAGTCCATGCATTGTGATGCCATGGCATAGGTGTAATCATCGGCAGGTGTAAAGCCGGGGTTATCCTGGTTGCCATCCGAATAATCGGAGTGGGCGTGCAGGTTGCCAAAATAATAATTGTTTGCCGGGTCGTTGGTGGTAGTAGCATTTCCTTCCAGCGGGCTTACCGTTAAATATTTTGTACCACCGCTGCATAATTTATTAAATGCAAAAACATAAAAATAATAAGTTGTGCCTGCTGTAAGGCTTTGCGTTAAAAAACTTTTTTCAGCATTGTTCAATATAACAATACCTCCACCAATAGCATCGCCCAAATTATAATCGGTATTGTTTAACGGGGTTGCTGATAAAGTGGGGCTAAGGCTCCTTATTACCAGATACGCATCGCAGCCGGTACCGGCATTAAATGACCCTGCAATGGCATTGCCGGAAACTGTAAATGAAATATTTGTTGGCTGTGCTGTTGGTATGGCACAGGGCGCTAAATTGGCTGTTGATGTGGAGCCGCTTAACGGTGCTGTAACATTATAAGCAGGCCCGTTGCTGCAACTGATATTGTTGTAACTGAAAATATAAAAATAGTAAAGCGTAATGGGCGATAAACCGGTTGCTGTAAAAGCGGTAAGATTATTTTGCTGAACAACTGTTGCATTACCGATGATGTTACCTGCTGCATAATTAAATCCATTAACAGGGTTGTTGGTTAATGATGCTGCGGTGCTTCTTAAAACCAAATAACCATCTGTTGCGGCCGCTGCCGTAAATGAGCCGGGTATGGTATTTACCGCAGCGGTTCCAAAATTTAAAACAGTTGGTTGTGCTGCAGGTGTGGTGCAGGCAGGAAGCCCCACTAATGTTGCTGCATTACCCAGGAGTGGATTAACAGTTAAATATTTTACACTGCCGATACACACATTGTTTACCGAAAAAATATAAAAATAGTAAGTGGTAGATGCCGATAAACCTGTTGCAGAAAAACTTAACGCATTGCCATTGGCCACCACATAGCCATCACCAATATTATCTCCTAAAATATAGGTGGTGCCATCAACCGGTAAGGAAGTAAGGCTGTTATTGTTGCTTACAATAACAAGGTAGCTGTTTGGTGCCGGGCTTGCTGCAGTAAAGCTTCCGTCAATTGTTGAACTGGTTATGGCACCAAAAGTTAAATTGGTTGGTTGTGCGGTTGGGGTAGCACAGGCTATGTTTGGAACTGCAGTTATTGATACATTATCGATACTGATCTTTGGCCTTGCACCGGTAGCGCCACCGGTTCCGTTGTGATAATAAAACCTTAGCCTGGCCGTGGCCGAATTATTAAAAGCTGCCGGTAACGCCACACTGCTGATGCTGCCGGATGCTGCAATATTATTGGTAAAGTTTAAAACAAAGGCTGCAGTTACATCAGTAAAACTTGTTCCATCGGTGCTGGCATATACTCTTAAAGAGCCGTTGCGGCTGCCGGCTCCGCTAAAAATAACCGACCAGTCGAAACTGATGCTGCCTGCATCTACCCCCGTGAAATCTAAAAACAGGTCAATGGCTGCAGAAGTTGTGTTATCTGTTGTACCGGTTGATACCAGTACAATTGAACTGGTGGGTATTGTCTGATCGGTTCCTCTTTGCACGCCGCCAGCACTGCCTGTTGTAAAAGTTGCTGTAGATGTGGTAACCCTGGTGCCAGATGGAATAGCCCCGGTTGCATTGATAGCTGCAGCTGCAAAACGGTTTGCACCAATGCCGGCTGCAAAATTATTGGTCCAGTTGGCAATGTCGGTAAAGTTTTCGGTATAGGTAAGCGATGGCTGCGAAGCCATGGGCACCGGCGTTTGCGCAAACGACATGGAAGCAAACAATACAAATGATAGTAACTGTATAAATCTCATCTTGAACCGGCTTTTATGAAAAGGATATTTGATTGATTAAATGGTTTTTACAAAACTATCATAAATAAAGCTAAACACCTACCCACATACATAACCCGGTGGGAAAATTACACTCAAAAATGAGGTTGCCAACCCCATACATGCGGTTGCAAACCCCATGCATGGGGTTTGCAACCGCAAAGTTGAGGTTGTATAACCTCAAAAATGGGGTTACCTAATGTCAAATTTGGGGTATGCAACCACATAAATGAGGTTACCTAACTTCAAAAATGGGGTTACCCAACCCCAAAGATGGGGTTTGCAGGCTCAAAAATGGGGGTGGCACAATAAAAAAACCTGCCGTTAAGCAGGTTTTTAAGCAATAGGTTTTTATTTGTACCTGATAATATATCAGTATCAATTTACTTTCTTAAGCATAGTTACATAAACCGGAAAATGATCGCTGTAGCCATAATTGTACGTGGTTCCATCCCAGGTTCTTTTTGGATAGCTTTTGTATTTACCGGTTTTTTGTACCAGAAATTCTCTGTTAAAAATATTGGCTCTGTAAAAATGATAGCCGGCCTGGTTTTTATCAAGCCATCCTTTTGATACCACTATCTGGTCAAATAATCCCCAGGCATCCTGGTAAGCAATGGTACCAATCCCTTTTTTATAAAAATCGAACCAGGGGTTGTACAGGCCGCCATCTTTTAAACCGTCGGCAGTTCCTTTAGCACCCAGCACTTTTGTAAGGCTGGGGCTGGTAGGGTCATCATTCAAATCGCCCATGATAACAATTTTTGACTGGATGTTAATAGCCATTAATGAGTCAACAATTCTTTTTACAACACCGGCAGCAGCGGCCCTTGCAGGTATAGAGCGTTCCTCGCCGCCTGAACGTGAAGGCCAGTGGCCTACCATTACATGTACGGTATCTCCATCCAGGATTCCTTTTGCATATAATATATCACGGGTAAAATAAGAATCTTTAGATCCGCCGGGAAGTTTTACAAAAAGTGGTACACTATATAAAGGCGTAAAATATTTGGGATTATACAGTAAGCCTACATCAATACCCCTGGCATCGGGCGAATCGTAATGGATAATTTTGAGGTTGCGGCCCTTTAAATTTTTGTGTTTTACCAGTATGTTTAATACGGTATCGTTTTCAATTTCGGCTACGCCCAATATGGCCAGGCCATCGGGGTTAAGATCGGTGCCCATCTGCATAATTACTGAACTCAGCCGCTCAACCTTATCTAAAAATATACGGGTGTTGTAATGCCGTTCGCTGTTTGGCAAAAACTCCTCATCATCCACCGCGGGGTTATTAACCGTATCGTAATAGTTTTCAAGATTATAAAACCCGATGAGAGAAGGCTTGTAGTTTTCCTTTTGGGCGTAACCTGCTGTAATTGACAGGATTGCAAAAGCAAAAGTTAATAAAATTTTATTCATAGCTTTTTCTGATAATGGGCAAAGGTATAGATATGTACCAGATGGCAAGAATTTCAATATGACTAATATGTTAATCCTGAAAAAATATACCCAAAAACCCATGAATAGCCTACATTTGCTCGATTTTTTTAACAAAACAATTATATGAGTAAAATTAAACACTGCTTTCTTATTGTAATGCTTCTGGCAGGCTTGATACCTGCAGCATTTTCGCAGGTAGATCCCAAGACAGCACCCGCAGTTCCAGACACAACTATTGTTGAAGTACTTAGTGAAACCAACACGGATAATATCCCGGTAATTTCGCTGGATGAAAATGATGGGCAGGATGGAAGTGCACAGAATATTTCTTCGCAACTTGGTGCCGGAAGAGATCCTTTTTTAAACGCTGCCACTTTTAAATTTGGTGCAGTACGTTTTCGCATCAGGGGATATGATGCTGACAATTTCAACACATATATTAACGGATCGCCCATGGAAAACCTGGATAACGGTTTTACTCCTTATGGCCAGTGGGGCGGATTGAATGATGTATTGCGTAACCGGGAATCAACATCCGGATTAAAATCTACCACTTTTGGTTATGGCGACATTGGAGGTTCAACCTTTTTTGATACGAGAGCTTCGTACCAACGTAAGCAAACCAGCATCAACTATGCTTCATCAAACCGTAACTACAATAACCGTATCATGCTTACGCATTCTACCGGTTTAAACAGCAAGGGCTGGGCATTTTCTTTTTCTGCATCACGCCGCTGGGCTACCGAAGGTTACTCTGACGGAACCTATTATGATGGCTGGTCTTTCTTTGCAGGAGTTGACAAACGCTTTAACGACCGCCACCTGTTATCATTTGTTGCTTTTGGTACACCAACCGAAAATGGCCGCCAGGGCTCATCTACACAGGAAATGCTGAATATTGCGGGTACAAACTATTATAATCCTTACTGGGGTTATCAAAATGGTAAAAAAAGAAATGCCAGTGTTGCAAAATCTTTTCAGCCGGTTGGTATATTAACCCACGATTGGAAAATATCTGATAAAACATCACTATTAACATCAGCCGCACTTACTTATGGTAAAAGAAGTACTACCGGGCTCGACTGGTACAATGCTGCCGACCCCAGGCCAGACTATTACCGTTATTTACCAAGCTACCAGCTTGACCCTGTTTATGGAGAACAGTTAAGGCAGACAATGATGAACGATGTAAACAAACGCCAGATAAACTGGGATGGTTTGTACACTACAAACTACAATTCGTTTGATGTGGTGCGTAACGCCGGGGGTATTTTGGGCAATGATGTTTCGGGCAAAAGATCTCATTATATTATTGAAGACCGTATCATTAATACAACAAAATATAATTTCAACAGTACACTTAATACTGCTGTTTCAGAAAATATAGCTTTTACTGCAGGCATTACCTACCAGGCACAAAACAATCATTATTATAAAGAAGTGGATGATTTGCTGGGCGGCGAATTTTATGTAGATGTAAACCAGTTTGCAGAAAGGGATTTTCCTACCAACCCCAATGCCGGCCAGAATGATTTAAATAACCCAACCAGGATTGTGAAAGAAGGAGATAAATTCGGGTATAACTATGATCTTAATATTAAAAAAGGGTCAGTTTGGCTGCAGGGTGTTTTTAAATTCCGTAAGGTGGATGTGTTTGTTGCAACCGAGCATACCTATACCAGCTTTTACCGCAAGGGCAATATAAAAACAGGGCTTTTTCCTGATAACTCTTATGGAAAATCGGCAACCTACAATTTTTATAATTCAAGTATCAAAGGAGGTTTAACCTATAAGATCAACGGGCGTAATTATCTTTTTGCAAATGGTTCTTACGGATCCCGTGCACCTTTTTTCGAAAACGCTTTTCTTGCGCCCAGAACAAGGGACTTTGTTCAGGAAAACCTGAAATCAGAAGAGATACTTTCTGTGGAAGGTGGTTATGTGATGAATGCACCTAAATTAAAAATAAGGGCCACCGGTTATTATACACAGTTTAAAAACCAGCTGAACGTACTTACTTTTTATAATGATGATTTTAAGAATTTTGTAAACTACGCTTTAAGCAATATAGGGAAAGTGCATGCCGGCCTTGAATTTGGTTTGGAAGCCAAATTGTATAAAGGATTGAGTTTAACTGCGGCCGCAGCTATTGGTCAATATACTTATAATACAAGGCAGAGTGCTACTGTAACAGCAGATAACAGCACAGTTGTATATGAAAAAAACACGGTGATCTATACAAAAGATTTTTATGTACCAACACCTCAGCAGGCTTATACCATCGGGCTTGATTACCGTTCTCCAAAATTCTGGTTCATTAATGTGAACTTCAATTATTTTGATAAGATGTATCTTGATTTTAATCCTATACGGAGAACAGAAAGTGCTGTAAGCGGCGTACCTGAAGGTTCGCAACTATGGCACCAGATTATTGACCAGACTCAGTTAAAATCTCAATATACACTGGATGCCTTTGCAGGGTATAGCTGGTTGATGAATCGCCGTTTCCACTCACTAAAGAAAAGACATTTCCTGGTGTTTAATGTGGGCGTGAACAATATTTTAAACAACACCAATATTGTATCGGGTGGTTTTGAACAACTCCGTTTTGATTTTGCACAAAAGAATATTGAAAAATTCGGCAACCGTAATTTTTATGCTTACGGCATCAATTATTTTGCAAGCGTAGGCCTGCGTTTTTAACAGATAATACAAACAAGTAAATAAACTTTTTAAAATAAACATTATGAACAAGATTTTAAAATTAATGACTGCGGTAATAATGGTTTTAACAGCCGTTACATTCACTGCCTGTAAAAAAACTTTTGATAATCCGCCCGGCCCGGCCGATCCGGCTATAGTTGCCAACACTTCTATTGCAGCCTTAAAAGCTATGCATACTTCATCCGGTGCCTATAACGTAATTACAACTGATATTATCATATCAGGTGTTGTTGTTGCTGATGATAAAAGCGGAAATTTATATAAGCAGTTATATATTGAAGATGCAACCGGCGGATTACAGATTCTCCTGGATGCAACAAACCTATATGGCACATACCCTGTTGGTCGCAGGATTTTTATACGTTGCAACGGCCTTTGCATAAGCGATTACAACGGAACCATGGAGCTGGGTGTTAAAGCTACTGTTGCCGGTTTACCATCCATTGAAGGTATTCCCGGCGGCCTGATAGACCGCTATGTGGTTGGCGGATCAATCAATAATCCTGTTGTGCCTCATGTAGTAACACTGGCACAACTTACAACCGGCATGCAGGACAAATACCTTGGAAGCTTAATACAACTGGATGGTTTTGCATTTACAAATCTTAATACCACTTATTCTGACACGTCTGCTTATAAAAGCACTGTGAACCTGGATATAAGAAATTGTGCCGGTCAAACCATTATTGTTCGTACAAGTGCTTATGCAAATTTTGCTGCACAACAGGT
Source organism: Ferruginibacter sp. (assembly GCA_030157685.1). Classification (GTDB taxonomy): domain Bacteria; phylum Bacteroidota; class Bacteroidia; order Chitinophagales; family Chitinophagaceae; genus Ferruginibacter. Next base: position 16,074 of record JAOAUI010000331.1, read on the forward strand.
AGCACAGGGCCGTGGAAGTATCTATGCTATTTATACAACTTTTGGAACTACAAAACAATTGATCCTCAGGAGTGCTGATGATGTGAAATTTACAGATCCATATGCATGTCCTTTACCTCCCGGTACAGTTTTTTTCCAGGATTTTGAAACCATTGGTGCCAATAATGGTACGCTGAGTTTAGCCGGTTGGAAAAACATAGGTGAAACCGGTGGTGTTTCTTATCAAAATGCAGTATTCGGTTCGGTAAAGTGTGCAAAAGTTACAGCATTTGGTACAGGCGCATCAACTGTTTCAAGCTGGTTAATAACGCCGGCTATCAGCCTTACAGGAACCACAGCGCCTAAACTTACTTTTTTACAGGCAGCAGGTTTTGCAACCGGTGCTACCGTTTTACAGGTACTGGTATCTACCAATTATGCCGGCAGCAATACACCTTCAACATCAACCTGGACATCGATCTATTCAAACACTGCTACAACACCTACCAGTGGTTTTGGAACTTTAACCAGTATTGGTAATCTGAATTTAACTCCATGGATAGGTCAAACGATCTATATCGCATTTAAATACGATGGCGGCGACCCAACCAAGACAACAACTTATGAGTTTGATGATGTAAAAGTTACAGCGAACTAAAAATTATAATTGCAATAATAAGCGTCATGTTCATTTATGCATGACGCTTATTTTTCTTTCAGAAGACAAACTTCAAAAATGGGTATCATGAAAAAATTTTATTTTATAATTACTTTACTGATTGTTTCTTTAAGTAGCCGTAGCCAGTTACTAACTGAACAGTTTCCATACACACCCGATGCAGTTTTGGGTCTATCGGCCCAGAGCCAGAGCGGCAGCAGTCCCTGGTCGATTGTTAATACAGGAGATTCTATATTGGTAGATGCAACGAGTTTAACTTATGCCGGCCTGGCAACTTCTGCCGGCAACAAAGTAAAATTTGACGGATCAGGGACTGATTACTATACCAATTTTACAGCTCAAACTACCGGTTCTATCTACCGTTCATTTATACTAAATGTTTCTTCGCTGGGTACGCTGGGTACAACGGGAGGTTATTTTAACGGCTATATGCAAACCGGATCTACCACCGCTTTTGGTGGAACTGTATGGACAAGATTGAGCACAACAGCCGGCAAATTCAATGTTGGTATTTCTACCAGGAGTAATTCAGCTGTAACCTGGCTGGCCGCAGACCTGACACCAGGCACACCATGCTTTATTGTTGCAGCTTATGATATTAATGCAGGTGCAGGAGATGATGTTGCCCGTATCTGGTTGAACACCTCAGCTATCGGTGCTGCTGAACCAGCTGCTGATGCAACTGCTGTACCCGGTACCGATCTTGGCGCCGCAGGTGTAGGCAGAGTTTTTTTAAGACAGGATAATGCTACCAACACACCATTTATAGAATTTGATGAATTGCGTGTGGGTACTACCTGGGCACAGGTAACACCATCGGGTGCTGCTTCACCAACTTTAAGTGCTACGGCACTTACTGGTTTTGGTAATGTTTGTGTAAATACTACTACCGCTGCTAATTCATTTACCATAACCGGTACCACACTCAATGCAACCAATGTTACAGTAGGAACATTGGCCGGCTTTACTTATTCAACAACTGTTGGTGGTACTTATACCGCTTCATTAAGTTTAGCGCAACCGGGTGGTTCATATAGTCAACAGATATTTGTAAAGTTTACACCAACATTGGTTCAATCTTATAATGGCAATATACCGGTAGGTGGTGGAGGTGCAACTGCAATAAATGTAGCTGCAACAGGCGCAGGTATTAATACTCTGGCTACTGTAACTACAGGCGCAGCAAGTGCTATAACAACAACAACAGCAACTTTAGCAGGTACTATTCCTGCAAATGGTTGCAGTGCTGTAACTGCTTATGGTGTTGAGTACAGTACAACCAATGGTTTCCCCAACGGAACCGGAACACCGGTTGCATCAACCAACCTCAGTGGTATTAATTTTTCATCAAACGTTACCGGCTTAATTGCGGGCACAACTTATTATTATCATGCTTATGCAACCAATGGTGGCGGTACGGCTTATGGCGCACAACAATCTTTTACAACAGTAGGGGCACCAGCTTTGTCAGCCTCGGCCTTAACTGGTTTTGGTAATGTTTGTATTAACACAACAGCGGGCCCTAATTCATTTACAATTACCGGTACTAATCTTGATGCAACAAATATTACTGTAGGTGCATTAACCGGTTTTACCTATTCAACAACTTCGGGCGGCACTTATACTACCACTTTAAGTTTAACACAAGCCGGTGGTGCATATAGTCAGCAGATATTTGTACGGTTTAATCCAATATTAGTTCAATCATACAATGGCAACATCGCAATAGGTGGCGGTGGTGCAACATCAGTAAATGTTGCAGCAACCGGTGCCGGTGTTAATGCAGTACCAACTGTTACAACCGGCGCAGCATCAGCTATAACAACCGTATCAGCAACATTAGCCGGTACTATACCATCTAATGGTTGCAGTGCGGTAACTGCTTATGGTGTTGAGTACAGTACTACTTTGGGTTTCCCTAATGGTACAGGTACCCCGGTTGCTTCAACCAACCTGAGTGGTATCAACTTCTCATCTAATGTTGCGGGGTTAACTCCAAACACTGTTTACTATTATCATGCTTATGCAACCAATGCCGGCGGCACGGGCTATGGCAGTGAACAAACCTTTACAACATTATCACTTACGCCAACATTAACTGCAACTGCTTTAACAGCATTTGGCAATGTTTGTGTAAACACAACTGCAGGCCCTAATTCATTTACTATAAACGGATCGGCATTAAATACTACCAATATTACAGTAGGACCTTTAACTGGTTTTACATTTTCAACCACATCAGGTGGTACTTATACAGCTTCGTTAAGTTTAACACAACCAGGCGGAACATATACCCAGGCCATCTTTGTAAGATTTACACCAACACTGGTTCAATCTTATAATGGTAATATACCTGTTGGCGGTGGTGGAGCAGCATCGATCAATGTTGCAGCAGCCGGAGCCGGTATCAATACCATTGCAACGGTTACCAGTGGTGCAGCAAGTGCCATCACTTCTATTTCGGCAACAGTTGCAGGTACCATACCTTCAATTGGTTGCTCGGCTATAACAGCGTATGGTGTTGAGTGGAGTTTAACCAATGGATTCCCTAACGGTAGCGGAACAGCAGTGCCTTCGACCAATTTGGCTGGTATCAACTTCTCTTCGGCCTTAACAGGTTTGGCACCAACAACCACTTATTATTATCATGCGTATGCTACCAATAACGGTGGCACGGCTTATGGTGCACAGGGATCATTCATAACTGCAACACCAACATTATCTTCATCAACCTTAACCGGTTTTGGAAATGTTTGTTTGAATACAACTGCAGGCCCTAATTCATTTACTATAACAGGTACCAACCTTACCACAGCCAATGTTACTGTTGCAGCTTTGGCTGGCTTTACTTACTCAACAACAGCTGGCGGTACTTATACAGCAACCTTAAGTTTAACACAACCAAGTGGTGCCTATTCACAACAGATATTTGTGAAATTTACACCAACCTTAGTTCAATCTTACAATGGCAATATTGCTGTTGGCGGTGGTGGCGGAGCAACTGTGAATGTTGCAGCAACCGGTGCTGGTGTTAATACAGCGCCTTCTGTTACCAGTGGCGCAGCAAGTGCCATTACACAAACAACTGCAACCGTTGCCGGTACTATTCCTGCAAATGGTTGTACAGCTGTAACTGCTTATGGTATTGAGTACAGCACAACCAATGGTTTCCCTAACGGAACCGGAACAGCAGTTGCTTCAACCAATTTAACGGGAGTTAATTTCAGCTCGGCACTTACAGGTTTGGCACCAAGCACAACTTATTATTATCATGCTTATGCTACCAATGCCGGTGGAACCACTTATGGCACACAGGGTTCATTCACTACCCTGGCTCCGGTATTAACAGCAACGCCGCTTACTGCATTTGGTGCCAACTGTATCAATACAACAGCAGGCCCCAATTCATTTATAATAAACAGTAATGCAGTTACTGCAGCCAATATAAATGTTGGCCCACTGGTTGGGTATTCTTTTTCAACAACATCGGGAGGTACTTACACTGCTTCATTAAGCATCACACATGCTGCCGGAGCATTTACGCAAACTGTGTTTGTGAAATTTACACCAATAGCAGTACAATCTTACAATGGTAATATACCGGTTAGCGGTGGTGGTGCACCTATTACCATTAATGTAGTTGCAAGTGGCAGCGGTGTTAATACAGTTGCAACGGTTGTTACCGGCCCCGCAACAGTTCTTAACCCCAATAGCGTAACCCTGGCAGGTTCGGTTAGCAGCATTGGCTGCAGCCCGGTTATTACTTATGGTATTGAGTACAGCGGTATCAGCGGCCTTGCAAATGGCCTGGGTACCAAAGTAAATGCTGCCAATTTAAATGCAGGTAATTTCTCGGCTACCTTAAATGGTTTGGTACAGGGTGGTAAATATTACTATAAAGCCTGGGCAATAAACAATGGAGGTATTGCTTATGGTGCTGAGCAAAGCTTTACCATGAGCAGCATCCCTTCGGGATTTGTAATTTACAGCAACCCGATACAACGTGGCCAAAACCTGCATTATACCTACAAGGGTATTAAGCCGGGCCATTACCAGGTACAGATCATTAATAGCATTGGACAATCAGTTTTTCAACATGAGCTGATCATTGCTGTGAATTTTATTGATGATAATTTTATTATACCGGCTACTATCGGAACCGGTGTTTACAGTTTACGTATTACCAGCCCCGATTTCAGGGATGATAAGATGTTTGCGATATATTAGATTGGGTCTATGAATAGTTTTGATAAAGGCCTCCGTTTTTGGAGGCCTTTGTTATAAGAAAGCTGGCTATGTCCTAAAATAAATAAACAGGTATAGTTATTCTAGGACAAGACACACAAGATAAAGGGAATTGGGAATCAGGAGTCGGGGGGTAAATGATTTACTGTTTGGGTTTTCAATTTTTTTCCTAAGATGTTTAAGTGACAGGGAATTCGTGATGATTTTTCAAATGCCTTTTACCAGTTCACAAACATCAATAGTGAGCACTTCAGTAATCCTTAATAATGTTGTAAATGAGGGGTCTGTTACTCCCTTTTCTATATTGCGAAAGGCTTCGGGTGTGAGGGATAATTTGTGAGCGATCTCTTTTGCTGCCAGATTTTTAAGAACCCTGCGGTGATGAATTCTTTCACCAAGCTGCAATAAGGCGGGCTTATATTCTTTGTGAGATTTCATACGGCGCTTTTTAGGGGGGATGAACAAAAGTTAAACTTCGATTTTCGAATTTAAACTTTGATTTTCAAATTTAAACTTTGGTTTCATCAAATCAAAACAAAAGGAGGTATTTCTTTAAAAATCTTAATGGTATTGGGATATAGGAGTGTTTATTGTTTTTTTATTGCTGTTATTAGCTTTTGTGTAGTTTTTAACCGACAGGAATTTGTCAATTTTTTATTTAATCTTTATGTTGTAGTCAGTTCTGTTAACTGGTTAGCATTACCTTTTATCCGTTACTGATTAGTCTTCTGTTCAAGCATTTTAGAAAATCTGGATTTGTTAATTATGAGTTTATGATTATGAGCTTTTGGTTCATTAATCATGCATTGTATTTATTAACCTGTAACCAGTAAATGCTTTATGCGGATTAAGCGGTTTATACTATGGATTTTGATATTTATGCCAACAGCAACCTGTATTGGGCAAAGTGGACAGGTTAATCAAACTTCGTTTCCCAAATCTCTTTTAATCTATACTGATTCAGGATATTATACCATAAGTTTTATAAGAACCACCTGCAAAGGTTATATGGTTTTGCAAAACGGATTCGTTGAAACTGCAAAAACTGTTGCTGTTTTTGAAAAAACAGTGATACCAATACCTGAACCAGCTGCAAAAAAGGTTAAACTACTTACAATACATGGAAACATAGGCTATGATTATTTCTACAGGTCTGCTATTGATACCCCCATTGCACAAAAGGATTTTCAGCAACATACTGAGCGGGTCTATTTAGATATTTTAGTTAAAGAAAAATATCCGCTGAAGGTTAATTTTGTTGCCAGGCAAAGCAATTCTCCTTATTTCCGCAATTTTATTGATGTTAATTTTCAATTTGACAGGTATACCTATAATAAGAATTTAAAACAGCAGCTTTTAAATAAACTGAAGGCGCAGGTGCCTCAATTGAAATATGCTGACTTATCCAAAGCTGAATCAGAACTAAAGAAGCTTAAAGATCAGTATACCAAAACAAAGTTCTGGCTGGAAGACCCTGCAACCTTACAAAAAATTGTTGAAGAAAGAGAGCGGGGGTATTACCAAAAACTGAAAGACCAGGGAGATTCAGTTAATGTCTTGTTGGCAGATAAAGCCAGGGGTAATAGTCGTAATCCGTTGGATAGCATTAATAAATTAATGGATAGTGCATTATCAATTGTAACAAAAGCAAAAGTAGTAAAAGATAAAGTGACCGATTCCCTGGAATCTGTAAAAAATAAACTTCTGAATAAAAAAGATAGCCTGGTAAGCAAAGTAAAAAACCGTATTGACAGTATTGCCGAACCTTATGCAAAATTGTATGAAAAGAAAAAGCAGCAACTGGATTCTTTAGAAAAGAAAGTGGCATTGTATAAAAACAAAGCAGATAGTGTAAAAGGTATTGTACAAAAGGATATAGCCAGGGCGAAACAAAAAATATATAGTGCCACCAGCGAAAAAGAATTAAGGAAACTGGCTTCAGACAATGGGATTGACTTAGATAGGCAGAGCAAACTTGAAAAGCAATTAGCAGCCATTAAAACACTTAGCATAGGAAGAAGTATGCTCAATTATACTGAGCTTACTGCGCAAAATATTACTGTTACCGGTGTTAATATAGAATACAATCCTTCTTATTATGCTGCATTTGCAGCGGGCAAAATAGACTACCGATTCCGTGATTTTCTTAATCGGGATACAAAACGTAATAATCAATACATCGTAATGGGGAGACTGGGTATTGGCGATAAAGAGCATGCCGCCCTGATATTTTCTTATTTCATGGGAAGAAAAAATACAGCGCAGTTCAGTTTGTCTGACAGTGTAAAAAGCTATGTAAATATTATGGGCTATTCACTGGAAGCCATTTATAAAAAGGATGAAAATACCAGTATCAGTGCAGAGTTTGCCAAATCAACCAAGCCTGTAACCGGCAGTTTGCAAACGGGAAAACAGACCAGTTCGATGTGGAATTATGGCGACCGTAGTAATATGGGCATCAATATTAAAGCACAAACCATCATACCACAAACCAATACAAAGCTTAGCGGGTTTTTCAGAAAAACTGGAGAGCATTTTCAATCCTTTAGCCTGTTCAGCTACAATACCGATCAAACAGCCTGGCTGGTCCGGGCCGACCAATCATTTTTTAAAAATAAGGTAACGCTCACAGGCATGTTGCGCCGCAATGATTTTACCAATCCGTTTACTGATAAAACCTATAAAACCAGCACCATTTTTAAAAGTGTTTTGTTGAACATAAGGTTTCCTAAATATCCTTCTGTAAGTGTAGGATATTATCCGGGAACACAGTTGTATCTGATCAATAAAGAAAAAATACGTGAAAGTGCTTATTATATATTGAATGGATCAGTGGTGTACAGTTATTTTATTAAAGGACTTTCTATGAATTCTTCATTTGTATATAACCGATATACAAATGAAGCAACAGATTCCGGATTTATAACTTATAAAGGCGTAAACTATTATGCCTCGCAAACTTTCTTTTTAAGAAAACTACAGTTACAGGGTGGATACGCTTATTCAAAGCAGCCACAGCTGCAATTCTATACAATTGAAACTTCGGCCGATTATGCTTTGCGAAACTGGTTAAGTATAGGTATTGGCGCAAAGTATAACAATATAAGCGGCGGTAATAATTATTGGGGCCAACGGATGCTGTTGTCTGTGGGGCTAAAGCAATTTGGAACGGTGCAATTGCAATACGATAAATCATATTTGCCGACAATAAATCAAACATTATATCCTGTAGAAATAGGCAGGGTATCGTACTATAAAAACTTTTAATTATGGTAAAGAAAATGGTATTACTTGGGCTGGGCTTTTTACCCCTGCTTTTAAAAGCACAGCTGGTGCTTAATGCACAATTGCCTGCTGCAGGTTTTGTGCAGAAGGATCAGTTATGGAACCTGATACTTGTAAATAATAAGGCAGACATACTGGATGTTACCATTCAAATGGACCTTCAGGATGCTGCTACAGGCCAGGTGGTGCTTTCGGCCAGTACCGGTAATTTACTGATAGGTAAAGGTGTAAAGAATATTGCTGCAAAGGACCTGCAGCCGATCCTGTACAATTATAATGTTCCGGATTTGTCGAGAAATTATTTACCGATGGGAGCCTATATAGCCTGCTACCAGGTTATAAGCAATGTAATTAAGGAAGGCCCGCTGGCACAGGAATGTGTCCGTTTCAATATTGATCCGTTAAGTCCTCCATTGCTAAGTAGTCCGGCTGATAAAGCTGCGATTGAAAGCCCTTATCCGCAATTTACCTGGATGCCGCCAACGCCTTATGATATGTTTACCAATCTTAGTTATGACCTCCTGGTAACAGAAGTAACAGAAGGTCAATCTGCAACAGAAGCTATACAATATAATACACCCATTTATAGTAAGAGTGATATTGCACAGCCATATGAATCTTATGCCAGCAGTTTTACAAAATTAGATACCGGCAAAATATATGCCTGGCAGGTGGTAGCAAAAAACGGGTTGAGTTATGCGGCAAAAACCGAAGTATGGACATTTAAAGTAAAAAAGATAAATAAGGCAGCCGAAGCAGTTAATAACAGCTATGTTTTACTGGATAACGGTATTAACGGTACCTACATAGTTAAAAAGGATGTTTTGGGCATTAAGTATTTTTCATTCAAAGCAGCTTATGCAACAACAGTAATTTTTACTGATGAAAAGGGTAATACCATTAAAGAAACCAAGCAAACAATAGTACCAGGTGACAACTATCTGGATTTTAATTTAAGCAGCGGTTTTCAAAAGAATAAAATATATAAAGTGACCATTACCGATAATGAGAACAAACCACACTCACTAACATTCAGTATTAATAAAAACTAACCGAACGACGTATGATACAGTTATTATCAGATAAATACCGCAAGCATATTTCCTGGCCTTTGTTTTTTATATTTTATATACAGATCATATCGCCATTGTCTGTTTATGCTGAAAAATATCCGGCCATTGCTTCATACCATCATGTACCTGTTTACAGTAAACCGGGCGAAAGTAAAAAATACAATAGAGACTTTGCGCCTGAAAAAAAAGGCAGTCTTAATAAAAGCGCCGGAAAAATAATTTCATTAAAAAATGAAAGCAAAATTTTGTCGCCTGCTAAAGTAAATATAGGTGGTCCCGGATCTCCGGAAGCCAGTTCCTTTAAAGCGGTGGGATCTAATAACCTGGTGAATTTAGCAAGCGGAGATTTTTCTTACAGTATTCCTTTATTAGATGTGGGTGGATATCCGGTTAATTTATTTTATACTGGTGGTGTTACCATGGAGCAGGAAGCAAGCTGGGTTGGCCTTGGCTGGAACATTAATCCGGGTGCTGTTAGCCGTAACATGCGGGGTGTACCGGATGATTTTAATGGAACGGATTTACTTACCCAGCATCAGAATTTAAAACCAAACCGTACCTGGGGTGGAGAGGTAGGCTTTAATTTAGAAATTATTGGAATAAAGAACCCAAAATTTGGGGGATCGCTGGGTTTTTCTTACAATAATTACTTAGGACCGGAATTGGATATAGGTGCTAAAATCTCTCTGTCATTATCAACATCCAAAACAGTAAAAGCAGAAAAGACTGGAGGAGCCAGTTTAACTGCATCATTAGGAACCAAACTCAGTTCAAGGTCTGGGCTAACGTTTTCTCCATCATTAAGTGCTAACGGTCATTTAACTGGATCGCATGTTCAGGGAGGCGTAGGTTTAAGTACAAGCTATAACTCCAGAACAGGTATAAAAGATCTAAATGTACACAGCGAAATGTCTTACTACGCTAAGAAATCGGAGGTTACGATGGCTAACGGTAAACAGAGGGAGTATGAAGCATTTGGAGTTGGAACAACATTAGGAAGCTCTAATATAAGTTTTGCCAAACCAAGTTTTTTGCCGAGTATCCGCATGCCCATGCAAAATTCAAACTATAATTTACAGTTGGAATTTGGAGGTGCAATTTGGGGGATAGAGGCTGCTATATCTGCCATGGGCTACTATTCCGAATCTAAAGTGCCTGATGAATCAAGGATTGTAACTAAGCCTTTGGTGGGATATATGTTTTCGGAAAAAGCTTATGAAAACAATAATACGGTGATGGATTTTAATCGTTTGGCAGATGCTGAAGTTACACCCAATACACCTATCATTTCTGCCCCGCAATATAATTACGATGTATTTTCTATACAGGGAGAAGGCACAGGCGGCAGTATCCGTGCCTATCGTGGAGACTTAGGCTATGTAAGAGATAATGTAACCACTTCTAAAGAAAACAATCTTTCAATAGGCGTTGACCTGGGAATTCCATTTCACCTGGGTGTAAATGTAAATGTGGTTAAAACGCCAACAAGGGTAGGCGGCTGGGAAAACAGTAACAATACCCTGCGCAACAGTATCCCCTTCACCACAAAAGGCATTAATGGGTCATCATTCGAGAATGTGTATTTTAAAAATCCCGGCGAAGCTTCAGTAACCAATCCAAAAGAACTGGAGAGAATCGGCAACGATAACCTGGTGCGGTTTCAACTGGGTGGGTCTAAGGTAAATCCAAGGATAGAATCCCGCCTGGAACAATTTAATAAAAAGACAAACGCAGTTATTGCAACACCTGTAGTTGTAAATAATAATAATTACAGAAATGATAATCCGCAAAACAGGGAAAAAAGAACACAGGTAATTACCATGTTAAATGCCGGGGATGCCAGAAAAATTGGTTTGGACAGCTCTCTGAAAAATTATACCGGATCATTTGATGCCAATAATAACATTGTTTCAGTTAATATACCCCGTGTTGGAGATTTTAGAAAAGTGCATCATATTTCTGAAATAGATGTATTGGAGCAAAGCGGCATGCGCTATGTTTATGGTCTGCCGGTTTACAGCATTAAACAGAAGGATTTTACTTTTACGGTGAAGGAATTACCGGCAAATGCAAATGAAAACCAGGTAGCTTATGGATCTTCGGAACCTACGATCAGTTCCGAACACATGGGGAATAAATCAAAGTACGATGGTTATATGCAATCGCAGGAGACTCCCGCTTATGCAGCATCTTTTTTATTGTCGGGTCTGCTTTCTCCTGATTATGTAGATGTAACCGGTAATGGCATTACCGAAGATGACCTGGGATCGGCAGTAAAATTCGATTATACCAAATCTGACAGTAGTCACAAATGGCGTACGCCCAGAAATAATAGCATTGCCAATTCGGCGCATTTCAGCGAAGGTATTAAAACAGAAAAAAAAGACAATAAGGCCAGCATCAGCTACGGCGAAAGGGAAGTATGGTACCTCAATGCCATTGAATCCAAATCAATGGTGGCCATTTTTAAAACAGATACACGTAACGATGCCAAAGGTGTGCTTGGTGAAATGGATGGCAGAATAAATACAGCAGAGAATGCTAATAAAAAACTTACCCAAATTGACCTGTACACCAAGGCTGAAATAAAAGCAAAAGGGTATAATAATGCAAAACCCATCAAGACTGTAAAATTTGAGTATGATTACTCATTATGTAACGGTACACCCGATAATTTATCAGGAGGAAAATTAACCTTAAAATCAGTTTATTTTTCTTACAATGGCCAGTCACGAAATAACAAAGACAGGTATGTATTTAACTATGGTAATCTTGGCTCTAAAAAAGACAATCCTGTTTATACTGCTAATGCATCAGACCGCTGGGGAACTTACAAGCCCGCATTAGACTCTAACGGAATTTCAAATAATCCGGCAGGGTTAACCAATGCCGAATTCCCCTATACACTCAAAGACAAAAGTAAAAATGATATCTATGCAGGAGCATGGAGCCTTAAGAAAATATTATTACCATCGGGCGGGCAGATGGAAATTCAGTACGAAGCTGATGATTATGCTTATGTGCAGGACAGAAGATCCTGTAATATGCTGAATATTGCCGGATTGGGCAATAGCACCAGTTTTAGTGCCGGTAATAAATTGTATAATAATATTCTCAGTACGCAGGATAATAACTATGTGTATGTACAATTACCCCAGGCACTCACCGCAACCAATTCAGTACAGGTAAAGCGTGAAATTTATGCAAAGTATTTAGAAGGCATCAGCCTTCCGGGCCAATTTAAACTGGCATTTAAATTACTGATTAAAATGCCCAATGGCTGGGAGCCATTGACCATTTATCCTGAGTATGATGACTATGGCATCTGCACAAATAATTCAAATTATATCTATATACATTTAGCAACTGTTGATGGCAAGAATGGATTGGTAAACAGTTCATTGGGATTTCTTACAGAGAATATTCCGGGCCAGGCTTTTAATTATGGAGATGATAATGTAGACGACCTGCGGGGTTTTATAGATATGGCAGGCGGGATGCTGGCTAATTTAACTACGGCATTTCAAAATGTAAATCAACAGATGCGTATTGCCAATAAAGGCAAATATATAGACCTGGACAGGTCCTTTATTCGTTTAGCCAACCCGGCAAAAAATAAATATGGTGGTGGTTACCGGATAAAATCGGTGAGGGTAAAAAATAACTGGAATAAAATGACCGGAGCTTATAATTCGGTTTACGGACAGGATTATGATTATACTACATCCGAAAAAATAAATGGTGTGGAGACCCTAATCAGCAGCGGTGTTGCCAGTTACGAACCGGGCATAGGCAGTGAGGAAAACCCCTTCCGGGAGATTGTAAGTTTTAAAAATAAAATGCCGCTGGCCTCTGCACAATATGGTGCCATAGAAATGCCCATGCTGGAAGCTTTATACCCTTCACCCAATGTGGTGTATAGTAAGGTTACTGTTCGTTCCATACATCGTAAAGGTACACACGGAGATTCTACATTACGGTCTGCCATAGGCAAACAGGTAACTGAATTTTATACTGCAAAGGACTATCCCTCGTATTCAAGCTTTACGCCTATGAATAGTTGGGATTATAAGAAAAATCCTTTCTTTTCTTTCTTTTATAAAGAGGTAATCAATTACCGGACGATCAGCCAGGGATTTTTAGTTGAAACCAATGATATGCATGGTAAAATGAAATCGCAGCTGGCTTACAGCGAAAGTGATGAGAAAACACCTTTATCCGCTTCTTACCACACCTATAAAAATACGGGTAAAAACAATTTGAATGACAAAGTAGATTTTGTGTACAATAATGAGCAGGGAGCAGTACACCAGGCCAATATGGGTATAGATGTGGAGTTGATGACAGATGTACGTGAGTTTAGTGTAAAAAGCAACGGGCTGAATGTACAAATGCAGGTTGACCTGTTTGTGTTTTATGCAGTAACCATACCATTACCTACTTTTTTCCCGCTTAAAACACATACAGAAGACATATACCGTGCTGTAACCTGTACAAAGCTTATCAATTACCATGCAATTGAAGATAGTGTAATAGTAATGGATAAAGGCAGTGTTATCAGTACCAAAACCATTGCTTATGATGCTGAAACAGGCAGTCCGCTGGTAACAAAAACAGCCAATGAATTTAACGACCCCGTTTACAATGTAAGTTACCCGGCTTATTGGGCCTATAGTGGAACAGGGCTGGCTTATAAAAATATTAACCGCGAGTTTGAAGGTGTAAATTTCAATAATGGGGTTATTACAATACCCGGGATGACCAGCGCTGACATAGCTAATATTTTTGAGAGTGGTGATGAGTTGTACATTACCAAAGCAGGGGGTAATTCAACAAGCTGTATCCCTTCATCTTCAGCAGGCATAATAAAAATCTGGGCTTATGATCCTGCCAAAAATAATAGTTCACTCACCGGCATTTTTAAGAATTTAGTTTTTATGGATAAGGATGGTTACCGGTATACCAGGAGTAATGTAAGCTGCAGAATAATAAGAAGTGGCAAAAGAAATAACCTGGGGCTTACCGTATTTTCTGCTACCACCATGGCAAATCCCATATACCGTAAAAAGTTTACTACAAACGATACCCTGCTGCTGACCGGCAATTCAAAAGTAGTGGCTACTTCAGCTGTTGACTTTAAAGAAAAATGGCAGATTGATGGTGATGCATTTTTGCGTAAAGCTTACTATATCCCTGCCTGTGCAGGGCCGGAGGCGGATAGTTTAAGCTGCAATGGCATTCTTCAAAAAAACATAAATCCTTATGTAAAAGGGCTTATCGGGAACTTTAAACCATACCGCAGCTACACTTACTACGGCGAAAGGAATGAAATGGATCCTGCTGTTGCCACTACGATCAGAAAAGACGGACTTATAAAAGATTTTACAAATTATTGGTATTATGATAAAGAGCCTGATGCATTTACAAAATATCTGATTCCCTCAACTACAAACACTAAATGGGTTTGGAACAGTGAACTAACCAAGGTAAACAGTAAAGGACAGGAACTGGAAACAAAAGATGCATTAAACCGCTACACCGCGGCACAATATGGCTTTGCTAAAAACATGCCGGTAAGCATGACACAAAATGCACGGAATGGTGAGAGTTTTGCTGAAGGGTTTGAAGATGCTGCTTACAAGGAAAAAATAAATGCCGGTAACAACCAGGATAGTTGCGACGCCAATAAATATATAAACCTTACCGGCCTGGCCAATAGCAATATCCTGAGTACTGAAAATTTGACTTTTAAAGCACATAGCGGAAAAAATGTAATGAGTGTAGCAGCCAATTCGCAGGTCATCAAACCAATCAACATTACATCCGCATTTAAGGATAATTATGATTTGCAGTCAACAACCGGTTATATTTCCACACCTGTTCCAGGCAGTGGAACCATCCTGAGCCGGGCTACACAAAATCCGGTATTATCGCAATATCAATTGAGTCAGAGATGTAACACTTCCTTTGGAAATGTATCTATGTCTGCTTCACAAACCTGGCCAGGTTATTCCAATATACGTTTTGATGAAAGCTCTGTGCAATACACAAATGCACCAACTAATGGTAATTATATATTTACAGTTCAAACAAATGTATATAGTGCCCCACTTGGAAATCCTCCACCACAAGAAGAATTAAGAAGCGGAATCTTTGTGACACTCACAAATTTGCAAACGGGTGCTAAGACTTATATGTCGGCATATAAGTGTACTTTTTGTGAAACCGATATGCCTACCCAAACATATAACCTGTATTTAACTTGCGGAGATTATAAAATTGAGAGTTCGGGTTATGCAGCTTTCTTTAATACCCAGGGGCACGCTCAAGGTTCATCTTTTAGTTATAATGTTACTGGAGGTATGATTACCAAAGCGATTACATGCACATACACCAAACCTATTCCGGCTACCGACAGTATGCTAAATCCAGGCTTCTCCTTAGTGGCTGGCAAAAAAATGCAGTTCAGCGCCTGGGTGAAAGAAGATTGCGCCATACCATGTAGCAAAGCAAATTACACACTGAGCAATATAGAAATATGGGCAGGCGGTGTAAACCTGGGGGCTTCATCACTTACCAATCCTGTAAAACGCACAGGCGCAATTATAGAAGGTTGGCAAAAAATTGAAGGCGAGTTTACAGTGCCATCCAATGCCGGCACAGCTGAATTACGTTTTATTAACAGCAATACTGCTGCTCCTATGTATGTAGATGATATACGCATACACCCTTACAATGCCAATATGAAGAGTTATGTATATGACCCCCGAACCTTAAGGCTTAGTGCAGAACTGGATGAGAACAACTATGCCAGTTTTTATGAGTATGATGAAGAAGGGCAGTTGGTAAGGGTGAAAAAAGAAACCATACAGGGTATTAAAACCATACAGGAAACAAGAAGCTCCAAACAAAAGGGCATTACAGATTTGCAGTAAAACAAAACAGATTTAGGTACAATAAAATAAAAATGATGAGTAATAAAAAAAGGGTACTGATTTTTTTCCTGCTGTTTTCACCAGCATTGACATACTGTCAGCAAACAACAGATACAGCTGCATTGATACAGGAATACAACAAAGTGATGTCTTTTACTGCGCAACCATATATTCATTATACCACCCTTACCCAACTGGATGCAAGCCCGGTATTGCAAAGTCAGGATACGGCAAGTATGCATGGAGAGTTTTTCAAAAATAATACAGACATCTACTCGAACAATGTAAAGGAGGAAATGTACCTGCAGGACAGCCTGATGGTAAATATTAATAATGACAGGAAGACTATCTGGCTAAACAAGGTAGATGTGGATACTAAACAAAGATTGAATGTAGTAACGGCTTTTGGTAAAGAAGTACAGGAAATAATGAAAAGAAATTACATCATCAGCAAGCCGGAATCCTCAGGTAGTACTAGCAGGCTGGTTTTTGAAACCCGGAGGCCACAAAGCAGCATTGCAATCAGTAATACCCGCATTACTATTGAATACGATAGTAAAACATTTTTGCCAAAAGATATTAATATAGAAATATCAATGAAGGAGCCTTTGGATGAAGAAGTGCTGGCTGCTATGAGAGAAGAAGAAGTGGATGAAAAAAAACTGGTGCAGGAAATAGAGGGTGTAAAATACCTTATCCGGAAGCAAAGTATGCATATACTGTTTACCACTATAAAAAATGATAAAGAGACCGTAGAAAAAATTCCGTTGTACACTTCATGCCTGGATTATAATGTGATTACGCAGGAATATACAGGTAAAGGAAAATATAAAGATTATGAGGTTACAAAATTGTTTTAAAAAATAAAAAACATGGGCATCAGGTAAGGTTATTTATACCAGTAAGAGAGTGCCGGCGGGTTTGATATTTTTTGCAGCCGGGATATATAAGAATAAGAATGATTAATAAGCTAATTATAATAAACTTATGAAAAAAAATACTTTTTATAAACTGATTTTTTTTGTTATTGCTTTAATAAGTACACAAAATCTTTTTGCCCAGTTTGAAGAAGGTAAAGAAGAAGTGTATTATGCCCGCATAAAAGGCGATTCGCTGTTAGCACCGGCCAATGCATCCCGAACCTTAACCTGCCCTGTTTCTCCAGGGGAAAAAATTGCTGACAGAAAGATAAAAAATATCATCACGTTTAAGATAAATGAAGAAGACCTTACCTATTTGCCTGCAAGTTTTACTGCGGTTGTAAACTTTACAATTGAAACATCAACAAATCCCACACCGGTAACGAAGTCATTAACCGTAAACTACGATAAGACAGATGGTGCAAAATATAATGTAAGAGATTATATAGTATTAACAACCGGAGAGACGATGGTGAAAATTACGGTAACCGGTATTACTCCCAATAATACAACAGGGTTTAATCCCAGGCTTGTACTGCAATTGGAAAATGAAATGCGTGTATTGCGTTATTTTGATTTAGCAACAACAACACCGCTGTTAACACCAACCTTTAACTCTGTAATAAATAACACCGATGCAATAAATGTATCGTGGAGCTGGGATCCCGGTGGTGCTACACACAATAACATGAACCAGTTGGAGTGGGCCTGGTTGCCGGATGAAATGGCAGGTTATTATATTGAAGGAGGGGTGCTGAACCTTGATAGATTATTTGGAACAAATGCCACCAGGGTTGACCTTGATTTTGCTCAAAATAATTATAATATCCCATTGCTGTATGGTGATACAGGAAAACTGTATTACCGGGTAAGAGCCACATTGAGAAAAAATGACGGTTCGGTAGTGACCGGCCCCTGGTGCATGCCTTCGCCACAGTATTATGCATTTAACGGGCACGAGCCCAGCTTAAACTGGCAAAGCAATACCAGCTTTGCCGAAAACGGGAAATTTAAAACTGTAATACAGTATTTTGACGGCAGCCTGCGAAGCAGGCAAACCGTAACAAAAGATAATACAACAGGTAATACCGTTGTTGCAGAAACTATTTATGATCTGCAGGGCAGGCCAAATATTCAGATACTGCCAACCCCTACGAGTGACAACACTATCAAATATTTTGCAGACTTTAACCGCTTTGTTGATATGCAGCAGGATGAAGATCCTGCTAAATATTTTGATCTTACTCTTGCAGTTTTACAATGTAAAGGTGCTTTACCATTGAATATAACTAAGGGTAATGGAAAATATTACAGTGCCAATAACCCCTGGCTTAATATTGACCCTATGGCTAAGTATATACCTGATGCTACAGGTACAAATACCGAAAATAAAACCGGGGGATTTGCCTATACTGAAACCAGGTTTATGGATGATGCAACTGAAAGGGTTCAAAGTCAGGGTGGTGTAGGACTTTCGCATCAAATAGGCAGTGGTCATGAAACTAAATACTACTACGGTAAACCTGCACAGCCCGAACTCGACGCCCTGTTTGGTACTGAAGTTGGCGATGCCAGCCATTACAGTAAAAATATGGTGAGAGATGCCAACGGGCAAATGAGCATCAGTTATACCGATATGCATGGCCGTACTATTGCAACAGCTTTGGCAGGAGATCCAACTCCAGGTATTGATTCAATTATCAACCCATCTGATTATCCACAAGCTACTGGTTTATTAACCAACCAATTATTAACCCCGCTTTCAAATAACATCAATGGTAATTCAATAGAATCAATCAGTACCATTTTAGCACCTTTTAATACAGCCTATAATTTTACTTATAAACTTGATCCATCCATACTTAGCCAGTTTAGCTGTACCAATCAGCAAATCTGTTTCGATTGTAAGTACGATCTGGAAATTTCGATCAAATCCGAAGATTGTGGTGGCATACCAATAATACGCAAATACCAAAACCTGCAGATTGTGCCAGCCAACCAGGCTTGTGGTACTTCTATGGGTTTTACAGGCCCGGGTGTTAACAATGTAAAACAAATTGATTTTACCGAATTTCTTACAGCAGGTTCCTGGGTAGTTCGCAAAACCCTAACCATAAACGATTCCTTATTTCAAATACGCAGGGATAGTGCATTAAAAGTATTCTTATGTAAAACCGAACAGTCCATCTATGATTCGGTGTATAATATTTTATATACCACATCAGGCTGCGGACTGCCTGCGGGTAATACATCTGCCTGTGACAGTTGTATGAATCACCTGGGTACATTTGAAAATTATCGGCTTGCTTATTTAATTTCAATGGGAAGTGTACCCGGCGATCATTCACACGATGCAGAAATTCAATTGCAGTATTCGGCCGATTCTGCAGCCTGCGCAAATGCCTGTGGAGCTTTAAATATTGAATTAACAACCTTAAAAAGCCTTAGGCGCCAAATGCTGGCCGATATGATGCCTTACACCGGCCAGTATGCATTACCACTGGATTCTATCAGGGGGCCTAATTCGCCGCTAACTCCTCAAACAGATTACTCCAGAACTGAGGCCAAATACAATATTTTTACCGATCATTATTTAACCGCCGGCAATACCAACAATACAAAACCCAAATTCTACCGCTTTCCGGTAACAGAAACAGGGATAGCATCTTATTATTATACCGAAGATAACCTGGTGGACAGCAGTGTGCACGCTCACGATGTATCGAATAATATACTGTTGGACACCATGAGTCCGCCTGTATTTACCAGTTTGTTTCAACCGTCCTGGGCAAAGAGTTTAATTTACCGTCATCCTGAGTTTACCAAACTAAAATATGCTGAAGATAATTTAGCCAGTTCTTACGAATGGCTTGATAAAGTTCAGGGAACAGATATTTACTGGGGAGTTGATGGCGCACAAAACAAACATTACGATGATCCATTGGGAACTGTAAATGCAGATCCGTTTTTTGCGATACCGGCAAATGCCGCTTTTAAAGATACTATGAGCAGGAGGATAACACAAGGTATTGTGATCAACGGAGCCTCTACTTCGGGTCCTTCCATCTGGCAAATGGCAAACAGTATGGTATTATGTGCAACGGTTGATAGTGCCCATAAAGAAGCGTGTACCAATCAAATGATTGTTACTTACCCACAATCCAGATATATGATGGAACCATCCATCACTGTTGATTCGCTCAAAGACAAAGTTTGGGAACATTTCCGGTCACTTTATTTCAGTTACCGAAATGAGCTGGTGCTTAAATATATTGATGCTCACGCCTCTAGTCCTTTGCCTGTTATTGAGAAAGATTCTTTAATCAGCCAGGGCAAAACCATGAATTTTGCAACACAAGCTGATGTAGCAGCTCAAAATGGCCAGGGAACGGTATGGATAAATATTAACCACAATCCGGTTGATACCACAGGTATGGGCGGTGCCGGTGGTGGCATAGGTGTAAATACCGATAAATGCGAAGCACAACGGCCAATATGGAGGTCGAGATTAAAGCAGTGCGAACAATTAGCAGCACTACTGAATAATGAAAACGCAAATGACAGTGTAACAGTTAACAATATCATCAATACTATTTTGGATGGTATGGTTTCGGTATGTCATAACTCGTTAACTCCACAACAAATATATGGAGCCAGCAATGTAAACCCGGCATACAGCGGTACACCGCAAAATTTTGAAGCAGTAATTAACCAGGTATTTGCAGCAAACGGTATACACACATTACCGGGTAATAATTATTTCTGTAACCCTTATACCATTGATTATCCCAAACCTTACGGAAAAAACATACCGGTATTTACCAATTACAGCAATATTATTGACAGTTGTGGATGTACACGCTTTGCTGCATTAAAGCTGGAAGCAGGCCCCGATTCGGCAACGTTTACCAGTATGAATCATTTTTTACTGGTTAATTACAATGATACATTAACCCTGCCACTCTGGACTGGCTTACAACAATGTAACAATGCATGGAGAGATACCTGCAAACTAACTTATACCATTGCCAATAATAATAACAGCCTTGCAAAGACTGCATTTGCTTCTTCCTGCCCTGTTCCCGTAATTACAGACGTTACATACGATTATAACCAAACTGGCCTGGTGATCAGTTATATGCCGCAGGATGATTACCAGGCATGTACCTTGATTATATACGATGAAAATGTTATTCAGATTGATCAACTGGAAATAAGGTGCACAGAATCATCAGTATTTTATCCTTCCAAAGATCCCTGTACGAAATACAATTTTAAGATACAGAGCTATTCGGACATATGTGGAACTAAAAATTCTAAGTTATTCAGTTACGGTGGATGCTGCCCGGTTCCGGTTATTACAAGTGTAACTGGGGATGTAAACAACTATAGCATAACTATAAATTATGTTACAGACCCCAATTCGCAGGGTTGTATCTTATTCATAATGGATGAATACGATAATGTAATCCAGCAGTCCGATCTGGATTGCGCTGGCAACGAATTTGTCTTTTTTACCGAAACACCTTGTGGAAAATATCACTTTAAAATATTGAGTTATTCTGAAAACTGCGGAGAATTGTTCTCAGATATTTTTAATTACGACGGTTGTTGTCCTCAACCAATCATTACCAGTGCTTCAGGTAATATCAACAACAATACCATAACTGTAAATTACCAGGTACCTGCTCAATACTATAATTGCACCCTGTATGTAATGGACATAAACAATAATCTGCTGTTTACTCAGGATATTGATTGTGGCCAAACACAAACAGTTTTATACGAAATCGATCCATGCCAGCCATATCATTTTAAAATTGTAAGCTCTTCCGAAACCTGTGAAAATACAGAATCAGCTATATACGATTACGATGGTTGTTCATCGCCTTGCCAACCGGCAGTTATTTACAGCGCAACCTACATAAACAGCACGGGTGTTAATAACGTACAACTGAATTACAGTACAAGCAATTCATTTAATAACTGTACCATCAATGTCTATACCAATAATAGTTTAGTATTGCAGCAATCCATTAGCTGTGGCTCAACTTCTGCCATACTTAGTTTGCCTCCATGCCAAACCTATACATTTACCATTAGCAGCTTTTCTAAATTATGCGGCAGCACAACATCCAATACTGTTACACTTTTGCCCGCTGCAAACTGTGGTTGTCCAACTCCGGTAATAAACAATGTAAGCATTCAATTACCCAATCCCACCAACGGCACCCAAAATGTACTGCTCAATTATACCATACCTGCCGGAGGTATTAATTGTAAAATAAAAGCTTTTATCCCGGGCAGCACCAGCCCTGTTTTAATACAACCAATAACCTGTGCAAATGGAAGTAATACTGTAAATCTTCCTGCCTGTAATAAATACCGCTTTATTGTGGAAAGCGATTATTCTGGTATTTCGCAAAGTTGTGGTATCAGGATTTCTGACACTGCCCGGCTCGACAGTTGCTGGAAAATGACCTGCACCAGGTTATTTACACCAATCATATTACCTACTGTTGTTGTGATCCCGCAATTCCTGAATTGCGGATATGTAAAACCCTGTATTACCTGCGGTAAGTTAGATTCGCTTACAGCAGATTTCAGGGTACTTTACCCGGCTTACAGCGCCGTACCTTATTTAGACAGTACAGCAACCGATGCGCAGGGCAGCGAAAATGCACTTTGGGCAAGATACCTGAATTATAAAACGGGCTTCTCTAAAAATGCACTGGACTATATGATGGCGTATAAAAACTGCCATACCGGCCCGCCACCTTCATCTTCCATTGCTTTGTGTTCATTTACCAAGCCACTTAATGACCCTGGCGTTTTCTTCCCGGTTGATACCGTGCCCTGCAGAACCGTGCAAACCCAGGCCCAGTTTATTGCCTATTTGCTGTACCAGCAAATGAAAGATTCTTTAACAGCCCGTTTCGACAGCCTGTATAAAGCAAAATGTTTTGAAGCAAAAAATAAGGAAGAGTTTTATGTACGCTACCAGCCCAAAGAATATCACTATACCTTGTATTTTTACGACCAGGCCGGTAACCTTGTAAAAACAATTCCTCCTGCTGCAGTAAAACCCAACTATGATGCCGCTTACCTGGCCAGTGTAGCAGTAGCACGCAATGCATTGGGCGATGTGGCTACCAGTAACAATGAGTTGCTGGCAACCAATTACCGGTACAATACCTTAAACCAGGTAATCAATCAAAAAACACCCGATGCCGGTATCAGCAAATTCTGGTACGACAGGCTGGGCCGCCTGGCAGTAAGCCAGAATGCCAAGCAGATTATTACCAGTAATTACAGCTACAATTTATACGATGTATTGGGTCGTATAACCGAAGTGGGCCAAAGTACCAATACTACCGTGATGACGCAAACCATCAGCCAGGATGCAACAGCACTGGCTGACTGGATTAATAATACCAGTGCCGGTACCAAAAAACAAATCACACTTACCCTGTACGACCTGCCCTACACATCCATAGCGGTAACAGGCGCAAACGGCATTACGGGCCTGTATCAGAAAAACCTGCGCAACCGGGTAAGTTATTCCATGGTATTTGATGATGAAAATCAAAAGGCCTTCCTGAGTGATGGTACAGTTGCGGGAGGTAATTCAGCAACCTATTATTCTTACGATATACATGGTAATGTAGATACCCTGTTACAGGATTACAAAACCGGTATGGGTGCCATTGCCTGTGGTGCCAATAACCCCGGCAACCGCTTTAAAAAGATGGTGTATAGTTACGACCTCATCAGCGGTAAGGTAAATGATGTGGCCTACCAGCCCGGTGTGGCCGACCAGTTTTACCACCGGTATTTTTATGATGCTGAAAACCGCATTACGGCGGTAAAAACCAGTAAGGATAAAATTTACTGGGAGCAGGATGCTGCCTACAGCTATTACCGCCATGGCCCGCTGGCCAGGTCGGTGATTGGCCAAAACCTGGTGCAGGGGCTCGATTATGCCTATACCCTCCAAGGTCTGTTAAAAGGTGTGAACAGTACCAGCGTGGGTACCGGCGAATATGATATGGGCCAGGATGGTAAAACAGCAACCACTAACAGCC
Organism: Ferruginibacter sp.; assembly: GCA_030157685.1. Taxonomy (GTDB): domain Bacteria; phylum Bacteroidota; class Bacteroidia; order Chitinophagales; family Chitinophagaceae; genus Ferruginibacter. Next base: position 40,275 of record JAOAUI010000331.1, read on the forward strand.
TGGTTGCCAGGGACGCCTTTGGCTTCAGCCTTAATTATTTTACCGGAGATTATAAACCCATCAGTACATTGGTTAACCCGTTTGTAGCCGTACCCATGGGCTTACCAGCCGATCCCGGAACGGGCATCAGCACAGGAGCACAGCTGTTTAACGGTAATATTGGCGCCATGGCCGTAAACATACCCAAACTGGGCAACGCCCTGGTATATGGCTACCGCTACGACCAGTTGAACCGCATTGTACGCATGGATGCCTTTACCGGCTTTACCAACAGCAACAATACCTTTACCAGCCCGGTCCGCACCACCGATTACCACGAAGAAGTGAGTTACGACCCCAATGGTAATATTAAAACATATAACCGAAATGGCTCGGCCGCTACCAACAGTCTGAGCATGGATTACCTCAGTTATTTTTATAACAAAGATGGCAATGGTAACCTGCTTAACAACCGCCTGAGGCATGTAACCGATGCCTATGGTTTCGGCAACCCAACCATTGGCGATATTGGTACACAAGGTGTTGATAATTATACCTACGATGCTATTGGCAACCTGATTGGCGATAATGCCGAAGGCATCAGCAGCGGCAATATTACCTGGACGGTTTATGGCAAAATAAAAAGCATTACCAAGGGTGGCGGCACCGGTATGCCATCAACAGTTATCAATTACACCTACGATGCGGCCGGCAACCGTATCAGCAAATCGGTTACCACCGGTGCGTTTACAAAGAGCACGTATTATGTAAGGGATGCCGGCGGCAATGTAATGAGCCTGTACCAGGCGGGTGATAATACCATTAACAGCGGCGACCTTAGCCAGACTGAAGCGCATTTATACGGAAGCAGCCGCCTGGGTGTGTATAATATTAGTGTAGATGTACAGTGTATAACAACCAGCACAAGTACTATCTTTACAAGAGGTAATAAGTTCTTTGAGTTAAGTAATCATTTAGGTAATGTGCTGGCTACCGTTAGTGATAAAAAAGTTCAGCATACTACCGATAATACAACGGTTGATTACTATTTGGCTGATGTGGTTACGGCAAATGACTATTATCCGTTCGGAATGAACATGCCGGGTAGGAAATTTACACAGGCTACTGGTGTCTACAGATATGGGTTTAACGGGAAAGAACTTGATAAAGAAACATCTTCAACAACGACATATGATTATGGATTTAGAATTTATAATCCAGCATTAGGGAAATTTTTAAGTGTTGATCCTCTAACATCTTCATACCCTTGGAACAGCACTTATGCATTCGCTGAAAACGACGTTATTAGGTGTATTGATTTAGACGGACTAGAAAAATTCTATTATTGGCGTTATAAAGATAAGCAAGGTAAAACATATCTTGCTTTATCTCGTCAGGAAGATTTAATTGAAAAGGTAGTAGCCAGTAGTTATTTTGGTGATAATGGTATGGGTGGAGTATCCACAGAGTATGAATATCGAACTGCCAAGAATGAGCGGCAAGAGTATATTGTGATGCAGGAAGATGATATTACTTGGTATGATTCAAATGGTAAATATCAAGAGTTGGAATACGATGAGAGTGTTACATTTAAAACTTATAGTCAGGCCGCAAATTCTACAGATAAAAATTTCGAAGGAACAACACAAGATATTCTTTGGGGCAGCTTATATGCACTACTTTATACTCTGGATGGAATTGGAAAAAAAGGAGAATATTCCCCAACAGGTAAAAAACCAAGTGGGCAACCCAAGAAAGGAAATAATGGAATGCAAAAGCATCATATAATAACTGATGGTTTAAAGACAAGGAATAAATTTGTAATGAAAGCAATAAGTGGGGGGTGGCAAATAGGCTCTTTAAAAAACCTGACTCCGGTAGAAAGATTTTTAAAGAAGAATAATTCAGGAAGACATGCTAAACATAAAAATTACACAAAGCAAATCGATGATCATTTAAATACCAAGAACTTAAAAGATTTTACTTCAGCAGAAGCGGGAGACTATTTAGATCAGTTAGGAGGTTATATTGAACAGAAGATTAAAGGCAGTACAAAAAAACTCAATGATTTAGACCTGGAATTAAATAAATTTGAATATCAAAAGAAAAACTAGTGCAATTTTATACAATTACAACGACAACCAATTCTAAAATAATTGGGTCTGACTATCCTCAAATGGAATGTATTGATGTTAAACAAATAGACGGCTTGGATAAGATTAGCGAACACAAAGGTGAAAAAATTGATTCAGTAAATAAGATTTACAATCTCCGTATGCCAGTAAGAAGTAAAATTACAGATGTCATTAGCTGTAGCTTAGGTGCAGGAGGTGATTTTGTTATAAGTGAAAAATTATACCTTATTCTAAAGCATTGTGAATGTTCAAGTCTCCAGTTTTTTCCAATTACATTTGAATATAAAAATGAGTTATACACTAATTTTTATTGGGTTCATTTTGTTTATAAACTTGAAAAATTTATCGATTTTGAAAGATCAGATTATGATAATTTATTTATTAAAGATATAAATGTTAACAAGCCAATTAACTATAATGAATTCTCAAGATTGATTGAGAATCACAAAAAGTATAATCATTTTAGATTAACAAAGACAGTTCTCAAAAAAGATTTTCCCATACATGAAGACTTTTTTGTTTTATCGTTTGCCAATCAAAAAAAATACATAAGTGAAAGGCTTTATAGAAAAATACTATTAGAAAAAATAACTGGACTTGATATAGATGTGGCTCATGATATTGTTATTTCCCCTCTTGAGTAAGTACCCACTGTTACTACATCTGCCGCCGTAGGTAAGTCTCCTTATTCTTCTTCTGCCGGCGTAGGTAAGCCGCCGCATTGCCGCCGCCTGGGTTTCAACCAGCGGCGTATCAGGCGCTTACCATATTCTTCTTCCCCTCTACCGACGTAGGTAAGTGATGCAACCGTGAATTGTTGCCGTCGCTTCTGCCGATGTAGGTAAGTGATGCAACCGTGAACTGTTGCAGTCGCCCGGGCTTCGACCAGCGACACAGCAGAGTGTAAAAGCTATCTAACTAAAAAATCAGTTACCACTGTAGTGAGTAACAATATTAAACCCATCAATACCTGAAAAATAAAATTTGGCAGAGGAATATTTGTATTCTTCAGCAAAATTAACCAACCCTGCAGCAACTGCATTGTTATGAATGTACTCTAACTTTTTTGCCGCTGTAGGTAAAGGATGCCGCAGTGAACTGTTGCCGTCGCTTGGGCTTCGACCAGCGACACTGCAGAGTGTAAAAGCTATCTAACTAAAAATCAGTTGCCACTGTAGTGAGTAACAATATTAAACTCATCAATACCTGAAAAATAAAATTTGGCAGAGGAATATTTGTATTCTTCAGCAAAATTAACCAACCCTGCAGCAACTACATTGTTATGAATGTACTCTAACTTTTCTTCGCCGCAGTTGGCATTACGTAAGCCCACTCATCGCCGTTGTTGCGCCTCCGGCCAACAACGATAGAAGGCTGATTTTTACGTGGTAGGATTTCCCTCCGCCGGTGTAAGTCTTCCGGTAGGATAACATGATACTGGGTAAATATGCCCTAATTATATCAGGGAATTTGAAAAACAAAAGCTCTTTGGGTTTAGCAATTTTTTTGTAAACAGTAACATTTATCCTAATAATAAAAATAATTACTAACTAAAATAACTCATTATGAAAACAAAAATCCTTGCGGCTTTCATTTGTGCAATTATCACTTTATCTTTCTATGCCGGTAATGCAAATGCCTCCATCAAAACTGTTGTAACAGATACCGCCTGTTGCCCTCCCGACAGCCTGAAAATAATAAGCACTATTTACCCGGTTTTTTGCGTAAGCTGGCATGTTCGTGCAGACAGTGGTTGCCGGGTATCTTATGGATTTGAAGTACAATGGAGATATCATCCAGGCAGCAATCCCTGGAACGGGGCAATTAAAATTTATACAGGTGGTAGTACGGTGAGTTTTTGTGCCAATGTTGATACCTGCAGGGTTTATCAATGGAGGGTACGCACCATTTGTGATACATTAAACGGAGGAACCTACAGCGCTTGGGTTTATGGCGGTAAAATTGCAATGAACTGCGGTGTGGCCAGGCAAAGGGCAGTTGCATTATTAGATGGCAGTAAAGAGCAGGCTGAAAAGTCAAAAATTTCATTACAGGCTATTAAACCGAAAGAACAGGAATTGGTATCTCTTCATGCGCCGGAGTGAGTGTGATCTGTCATGGATTATACATTGGTTTATCAGGAATATTAGAAAGTATACCGGGAAGCTTCTTCGAAGCTTTTTGCATTATAGCTTCAGCGACAGAGCAAGGAGCAGGGGCACCAGGCATGTCTTCGGGAAATAACAGTAGGAAACAGCAGTGATGTGAGAGCAATGTGAAAGTGATGTAAGAGCGATTGAAAGCGTTAAAAATATTTACACTCCCCCTACTGGCAAGTCTTCCGATAGGATGACTTGATGCCTTTTAAATTTGCGCCGATTGTATCGGGGGATTTGAAAAACAGAAGCTCATTACCGTTACTATAGCACCAGGCAAGTAAAACTTTGCCGAAGTTGTTTTTGCTACTAAATGCCAACCTGACAGCAAAAACCAATTGGTACTATGTTTGCAGCCTGCCCATAAAAATATCACACCATGCAAAAAGGAAGTATACGGGTACAAACGGAGAATATTTTCCCCATCATCAAGAAATTTTTATACAGCGAACATGACATTTTTATACGTGAGCTTGTCAGTAATGCAGTGGACGCCAACCAGAAACTGAAAACCCTTTCATCTATCGGCGAGGCCAAAGGCGAACTGGGTGATTTGAGAATTGATATTAAGATTGACAAGGAGAAAAAGACATTGACCATTTCTGATACCGGTATTGGCATGACCGAAGAAGAAATTGATAAATACCTGAACCAGGTGGCTTTTAGCGGTGCGGAAGAATTTCTGGAAAAATATAAGGGGCAGAATGAAGCCAACATCATTGGGCATTTTGGATTGGGCTTTTACAGCTCATTTATGGTGAGTGATAAAGTGGAGGTTTTTTCTAAAAGTTTTAAGGAGGGAAGCAAAGCCGTAAGATGGGAGTGTGATGGCAGCCCCGAATTTAGTTTGGAAGAAGTGGAAAAAGAAAGCCGTGGTACTGATATTGTTTTGCATTTGAATGCTGAAAGTGAGGAATTTCTGGAACCATCCAGGATAAGTACAGTGCTTGAAAAATTCTGTCGGTTCTTACCTATTCCTATCTTTTTTGAAGACAAGCAGATCAATAACCCAACACCGGCCTGGACAAAAAAGCCATCTGAATTAACCGACGAAGATTACCAGAATTTTTATAAAGAATTATATCCCTTTGGCGAAGCGCCTTTGTTCTGGATACATTTGAATGTAGATTATCCGTTTAACCTTACCGGCATTTTATATTTCCCTAAAATTAAGCAGAGCTACGAGATACAGAAAGACAAAATTCAATTGTACAGTAACCAGGTTTTTGTAACTGATGAGGTTAAAGATATTGTACCTGAATTTTTAATGCTGATGCATGGTGTGATTGACAGTCCGGATATACCGTTGAATGTGAGCCGCAGTTATTTACAGGGCGATCCGAATGTGCGTAAGATCAACAGTCACATTACCAAAAAAGTAGCCGATAAACTGGAAGAGATATTTAAAAACGACCGTAAACAGTTTGAAGAAAAATGGGAAAGCCTGGGACTGTTTGTGAAGTACGGTATGATGACCGATGATAAGTTTTTAGAGAAGGCGAATAAATTTCATATTCTCGAAGCGACTCCGGCCCCCTCTAACTCCCCCGAAGGGGGAGGACTTACCGAAGCGAAGTTTTATACTTTGGAAGAGTATAGATTAGCAACGGAAACCCTGCAAAAAAATAAAGATGGTAAACTTGTTATTCTCTATACAACCAATCCGGTGCAGCAGGATGCTTATATACAACAGGCCGCAGTAAAGGGTTACATTGTAGTTAAGCTTGAAACCATCATTGACAATGGTTTTTTAAACCAGATGGAAATGAAATGGGAGAACGTGCAGTTTGTACGTGTGGACAGCGATATTGTTGATAATTTAATTGATAAGCAGGAGGGCGGTGACAGTGTGTTGAGCAAAGACGATGAAGGAAAACTGAAAGAGCTTTTTGCAGTTAAAAATCCTGAAATAAATGTATCGGTAGAAGTGAAGGGATTAAGTGCTGATGCACCGCCGGTTGTTGCTACCCGGCCCGAGTTTATGCGCCGTATGAAAGATATGGCGGCCATGCAGGGCGGTATGGGAGCGTTTTATGCCAACATGCCCGATGAGGTTACGCTTACCGTAAATGGTAACCATGCCATTTATAAAACAGTATTGGCCGAGGCTGAAAAAGAAAAGCAGGAAAAACTGGTACATAATTTAGCCGACCTGGCTTTGTTGTCGCAGGGATTATTAAAAGGAAACAGTTTAACCAGTTTTATAAACAGGAGTGTTGAATTGATGAGTTGAGGCACCAGTTGAAAAGTTAATAAAGTTGAAAAGGGTTGCAATTGTTGCAGTCCTTTTTATTTATTTTCAAGAATTACCGCTTCTATATATTTCATCTTTTTGCTGTACCAGGTTTCTGTAAATCCTGACTTTAAGAAAAGTTCTTTATGTAGCGGGTTTACATAAATGATGTTGATCTGGCGTGGGTTATTTTGAAGACTGGTGAAAATATTATTTACTACCGCACTCATGATAATTTCATCAAAAGGGTTGAAGAAAAAAATGCAATCTACATCATCGGGTATTTCAAAATAAAAAGCATCGTTGTTTATTACTTTATATTCAAGCGCCGGGATTTTTTGTTTGGTGATAGCTAGATTTTCTTTTGCTGCTTCACATAAGCCTCTTGCAAAATCAAGCCCGGTAACCTGTTTAAAACCCTGATGGGCAGCTACACATAAAGCCCTGCCTTTTCCACTTCCCATGTCTAAAAAATGATTGCCGGGTTTGTTGTTTGTGGTTTGTGGTTCGTTGTTTGTTTGTTGTTTTTTTTTGTTGTTAGAATCTAATTGGTTAAAAATCTCTTCCAGCAAAGTATAACTTACCGGCATATAGATGGTGGCATGTGAAATATCTATTCCTTGTTTTTCCAGTTTGTGTAACTCATCGGCCCCTGTGGTGTTGATGCCGTATTTTTTTTCGCCTTTAATTTCCTGTTTGATCATGTACCAGGCAATTGTAGCATCCCAGTTAATGAACAGGAAATAAAAATATTTTATGTAGCTGAAGAATTTCATGATTCGCTGCTGCGCAGGTCAATCACTTTTAGTTGTAAACTCACATTGCCATTCCATTCGTTTTCATCTAAAGTAAAAACAATATCAACAGGTTTTTTCAGCAGTTCAAATTTATCGGCCAGGTTAAAACCAATGCCGGTAAAGGAGAATTTATCCTGCTTCACAACAAAACGTACATGCTGCTCTTTTACAATTTTTGAATAACCGGTATCCTGTACATTTTTTGCAACAAAAACCGGCCGCATATTTTCTGGCCCGAAGGGTTCCATCTGGCAGATGATGCTGTAAAAATTCTGCGTAAGATCGGCAAATGAAATTTCGGTATCAATAATAATTTCGGGTATCAACAGATGCTCAGGAATTGTGGCAACAACTGTTTCTTCAAACTTATTGGCAAATGCTTCTACATTTTCCGGCAATAGCGAAAGCCCTGCTGCGGCAAAATGGCCGCCATAGCCTAACAAATATTCACGGCATGCATGTATGGCTTCGTATAAATTAAAACCTGGTACACTCCTGGCACTGCCTGTTGCTATGCCGCTGCTTTCGGTAAGCACAACGGTTGGCCGAAAATAAGTTTCAATCAGTC
>JAOAUI010000332.1 GCA_030157685.1 Ferruginibacter sp.
GCCTTGCCTTTATTTTCGGCCAGCAGTTCTTTTATATTTTTTTGAGATACGGTTGTAATGGTTGCATACTTCAGATCGGGTTGTTTTCTTTTTAAATACCAGTTAATACCATCATAATTCTCTGAATGAAAAGAACCGTTATAATGTATAAACAGGTTGCCCGGTTTAAAATTCTGCAGAATAAAATACGCCATGGTAGCATCTTTGCTGGCCTGTGCTTTGGGCATGTTAGGGCCGCCGTGCCCGCCCATCATTTCAATCATTTTTACATAACCGGGTAGCTGGGCATCATACTCCATGGGTAAGGGTGCTATCCATTTTTTTTCTAAAGCGGATAAAGTATCCAATGCTTCAAATCCTTTTTTAGAAACCAGCGAAGCATAGCGCCTTGGAATATTGGTGGCAATAAAAGCTGCATTTTTTTCTTTGGCAAAATTTACAATAGGTGCGTAATCGGTTTTATAATTGCTCCATAAACGGGCTGATGAATCTAAACCCTTGGCTGTTATTTTGCCGGCCAGGTAATCGTTCAATGCCTGTTGATTATCAGCTTCAAACATCTCGGCACCAAAAGTTAAATTTCTTTTTTCGCTCAGATCTTTTGCCACTGCCAGCTCAAGCCAATGCGAAATGGCGTTGTTATGAAACTCGCCAAAAAGCACAATATCTTTTTTAGCCAGTTGCTTTATCATCTTACTATAAGATATTTTCTTCCCTTCGGCATTATATAAAATATAAGCAGGCTTTTGCTGGGCAAAAACAATTGCTGAATTTGTAAACAGCAGCATAAAAACCAAATATTTCTTCATACAACAGGTTTAATAAAAAATGAAAATACGCAAACAAACTTTCAACAAAAACAACATAAAGATACAAAACCAGAAAATGATGCCGGATAATACTTGTACTTTGAACTTTATGTAAAACGGTTTGTTTGGTTTAACGTGTAAATTATATTTAATACAGGCAATAAGCAGCAACTTAATCGTACATTACAGATATTCACCTTTAAACCCATTTCCAACTCTCATGGCTTCAACAAAAACTTATGCAGCACAGAATGCTGCAGCACCACTTGCACCCTGGACAATTAACAGGAGAGAACCCAAACCACATGATGTGGAAATACAGATATTATACTGTGGCGTTTGCCACAGTGATTTACATACAGCCCGTAACGAATGGCATGGCACGGTTTATCCCTGCGTACCTGGCCATGAAATTGTTGGTAAGGTAACAGCAGTTGGCAGCCATGTAAAAAAATTTAAAGTAGGCGATACAACAGGGGTTGGCTGCCTGGTAGACAGTTGCCGTGAATGTGAAAACTGTAAAGACGGACTGGAACAGTTTTGTTCTAATGGAATGGTTGGTACCTATAATGGCCAGGAAAAAGACGGCAGCGGAAATACTTATGGTGGTTACAGCAAATCAATTGTGGTACATGAAGATTTTGTTTTGCGTATCTCTGATAAATTACCGCTGGAAGCTGTTGCTCCTTTGCTTTGCGCCGGTATAACCACTTACTCCCCTTTGCGCCACTGGAAGATTGCAAAAGGACATAAAGTTGCTGTACTTGGCCTCGGTGGGCTTGGCCACATGGGTGTAAAGCTGGCTGTTTCTATGGGTGCAGATGTTACCATGCTGAGCCATACTGCCTCAAAGGAAAAAGATGCCCAACGCCTGGGTGCACATCATTTTGTACTTACCAGCGATAAAGAACAGATTAAAAAAGTAATGGGTAGTTTTGATTTTATCCTGGATACTGTTTCTGCAGATCATGATTATAATTTTTACCTGGGTTTATTGCGTACCAATGGAGTAATGGTTTGTGTGGGCGCACCACCATCGCCGGCGCAGGTTCCTGCTTTCAATCTTATTTTTGGAAGAAAAAGTCTGGCTGGTTCTTTAATAGGCGGTATACCTGAAACACAGGAGATGCTTGACTATTGCGCTGAACATAATATTGTAAGCGATATTGAACTGATTGCCATGAAAGATATTAATGAAGCTTATGAAAGGATGCTGAAAGGTGATGTGCGTTACAGGTTTGTGATTGATATGGCAACGCTGTAAGTCATCGGATTTTAACTATTGAATGTGAGCATATTTAAAGCTGTCTTTTTTGACAGCTTTTTATTTTGAAGAAAACAAATAATCAGTTTTACTGTAACTTTCCATTAAAACGCCGGTATGAAGTATTCTGTATTCTCACTGATATTTATTGTTGTTTTAAGCAACGGCTGCAGCACCGGTAAATATGCCGATAGTAATAAAGTGTATAAACAGCAGGCAAAAGCTTTTGCCAACGAGTTAAAAAAGCAGCCTGCCGGTGTTGACAGCGCCATGATGGCCGGCCAATGGGTGGGCACCACCAATTTCGGAATGCGTAAACCCAACTTTGTGATTATACACCATACAGCACAAACAGCTTGCGATACCACACTCAAAACTTTCACACTGCCCCGTACACAGGTAAGTGCCCATTATGTTATTTGTAAAGATGGAACCATTAACCATATGCTGAACGATTATCTGCGGGCCTGGCATGCCGGTAACAGTAAATGGGGAAATGTTACAGACATAAACAGTGTAAGCATTGGCATTGAACTGGACAATAATGGCTTTGAATCTTTTTCTGATGCCCAGATAAAAAGTTTGCTGGATGTGCTTAAAAAATTAAAGAAAGACAATAACATACCCACGGCTAACTTTATTGGCCATGCCGATATTGCACCCAAAAGAAAAGTAGACCCTAATAAATATTTTCCCTGGCAGCGACTGGCTGTAAATGGTTTTGGTTACTGGTACGATACAGCAAATGTAAAGCTGCCCGAAAATTTTAATGCCATGCATGGCTTACGCATAATAGGTTACGATACCAAAGATTCGGTTGCCGCTATCAGGGCTTTTAAACTGCATTTTGTACAGCAGGATG
>JAOAUI010000333.1 GCA_030157685.1 Ferruginibacter sp.
AGTTTAACAAATTATTTTACCCTTTATACTTTTATAACTTATCAGGCAAACAGCAATCCGTTATTTTTGTTACGTGAATATGCAACCCGTTTTACAAAAACTCTTTTTATTATTTTTTCTGCTCACCGGCTATTGCACCAATGCCCAGGTAAAATTTTCGGCCAGTATTTCTCCCACAGAGATTGGCAGGGATGAGTATGCCCAACTGAAACTGATGGTTGAAAATGCAAATGAAGTACAGCAGATCGTTCCACCCAGCCTTAAAGATTTTATCATCATCAGCGGCCCCAACCAGGAGAGTGGCATGACGATGATCAATGGCGTTGTTAAAAAATATATAGCCTTAAGTTTTGTTTTAAAACCAAAAACTACCGGAAATTTTACCATTGCGGGTGCATTGGCAAAAGCCGATGCAGGCGATTATAAAAGCAATGCTGTTAGATTAAAAGTTACGGCACAAGCTACGGGTAATAATGCTGGTGCAAATTTAAGCAGCACCCCTTTTAACAGCATTGATCCCTTTGCTGAACCTGCACCAAGATCAACCTACAACGAGTATATTTTGCGCAAGGGCGAAAACCCGGCAGAAAAAATAAAGAAGAACATGTTGGTAAGGGTTGAGGTTGATAAAAAATCTGTTTATGTGGGCCAGCCGGTTGTGGCTACCTATAAACTGTATACCCGCCTTAAAAGCGAAAGCATTATGACAAAAAGCCCTTCCTTTAATGGTTTTTCGGTTTTGGAAATACAGCAGCCAAATGATATGAGTTACCGTACCGAAAAATTTGAAGGGCGTGAATACAATGTGTACATCATTCGTAAAGTGCAGCTGTATCCTTTACTGGCCGGCAACCTGGAACTGGGCATTGCCGAAATTGAAAACAATATTCAGTTCATTAAAGCAGAATATGTAAATCAGCAGGCAGATGCGTTGAATGATATGTTTAGGGATTTGGCACAGTTAACCATTCCACCCGAGGGTATAGATATACAAAAAGTTACTTTGCAAAGTAAACCTTTAAGTGTGTTGGTAAAGCCCTTGCCCGATGCAGGTAAACCTGCATCGTTTAAAGGCGCCGTGGGAAATTTTACAATTGAAACCAGGGTTGAAAAAAATAATTTCAGTACGGATGATGATGGTAAAATGGCGATGATTATTTCAGGCGAAGGAAACCTGCAGATGATCAATGCGCCAGAAGTGGCCTGGCCAAAGGGTTTTGAAGGATTTGATTCCAAAGCAACAGACGACCTGTTTAAGGGAACGGTTCCTGTAAGTGGAAGAAAAATATTTGAATTCCCTTTTTCGGTTTCAACACCCGGTACTTGTACTTTACCGGCGGTTGAATTTAGCTTTTTTGATACCCGTGATGCAAAATATAAAACGGTCAGCTCAAACCCCATTGAAATTACAGTTACCAAAGGAACCGGTAACCCCAAAAATATAATTACAGAGGCAAATGCTAAATCAAATGATAATTTGCTTACAAAGTTTTTTAATAACCGCTTACGGGTTGTTAGCCTGGTTGCCGTGCTCATCATCATCGGACTTATTGTTTGGTTTAAGAGAGATACAAAAAAAGAAAGGCAGCTTGCAAATGCAGTGCAGGCCGAAGAAAAAATCAGGGAAGAAGAAAACCCGGCTGAAGAAATTTTACCTGCACAACAAAATCCACTGGCGCTGGCAGAAGAATGCCTGCACCGGGAAGATGCCAAACTGTTTTACACGCATTTGAACCTGGGCTTAAAAAAATTCCTGGCAAAAAAACTGGCTTTGCGGGCAGAAGAAGTAAATAGAAAAAATATTACCGAACAGCTGGATGCAAAAGGTATCAGCAATGAAACTGCCGTGGAATTGCAAAAACTGATGGATGAAATTGAGTGGCAGTTGTACACGCCCTTTGCCGACAATGAAAAAATGAAAAACATGTATAACAGGGCCAGTGATCTGTTACAGCTGATAAATACGTACCACAGTTAAGCAAGCGTAAACTTATAACCCACACCTCTTACCGAATGAAAATATACAGGGTCACGGCTGTCTTCTTCAAAATATTTACGAAAGTTGAGAATGAAATTATCAATGGTACGGGTGGTAGGATAAACATTATAACCCCAAACCACCTGTAAAATTTTTTCACGGGTTACCACTTCATTTTTATTTTCAATCATCAGTTTCAGCAGCATGATCTCTTTTTTGGTCAGAGTTACTTTTTCGCCGGTCCTGGTAAAAGCTTCGGAGGCTTTAAAGTCAATTTTGTTTTTGCCAAAACTGTACACATCCGGTATGGGTTCTTTGCTGTTTAGGCGTTCGCTTTTTTTGATGAGATTGTTTACACGAATCAGCAGTTCCTCCAGGTTAAAAGGTTTGGTAAGATAATCATCTGCACCTTTTTTTAAGCCCAATACCCTGTCAGCACTGCTGTTTTTAGCGCTCAGTATCAGAATGGGAATGTCAGGATTGGTCAATCGTATCGTTTCACAAACCGTAATGCCATCAATTTCGGGCAGCATTACATCCAGGATGATCAGGTCAAAATATTCCTTCTCTACAGCCTGTAACGCTTCAGCACCATCCCAGGCACCGGTAATTTCATAACCCTCCAGCTCCAGGTTCAGCTTAAGCGCTTCCTGTAAATTTTCTTCGTCTTCAACGAGTAATATGGAAAACTTTTTATCCGGCATATTTAAAACTATGACTTTTCAATGGATGAATGTAACAGAACTGTAAAAATAGCACCGCTGGGGTTATTGTCTGTCACAGAAATGTTTGCATTGTGTTGTTTACTTATCTTTTTTGTAAGATAAAGCCCCAGGCCGGTTCCTTTGGCTGCCTTTGTAGCAGAATTACCCACCCGGTAAAACTTATTGAATATTTTTTCTTTTTCTTCTGCTGCAATTCCTTTGCCCCGGTCTTTTACCTGGAAAATGATCTTTTCATTTTCTTCGCTTAATAAAACAGTAACCGGCAAATCCTTTGCGCCGTATTTGATGGCATTATCAATCAGGTTGTTTGCCAGCATCTGCAGCAGCATCCTGTCGCCGTTAATAAAAATATCGGGCGCAATAGCTGCTTCTATTTTTTGCTGCGGATAGCGGGTAATAAAATCCTGCACACATTTGCCAACCAGTTCGCTGAAATTGGTCTCTTCGTTGGTAATGCGGTAACCGCCGGCTTCAATTTGTGAAGAAAGGAGCATGTTATTACAAAGCGCATTCAGGCGGTTGGTTTCTTCCAGCGTGGTTTGTATCAGGCGCTGCTGCTGTGTTTCATCCAGTTTTCTTTTCTGCATGGTTTCCAGGTTAAGCCGAGCAACCGAAATGGGGGTTTTCAGTTCATGTGTAATGGCAATCATAAAATTCTGTTGCTCCTGGCTTATCCTGAGTTCCCGCCGCACGGCACGAAAAACAAAAACTGCACCGGCAACAATCAGTAAAAAAAATGTAACGCCCTCGCCCAGGTATTGTGCGGTCTTTCTTTTTTTCAAAGATTTAATTTCATTAAAAGTTGCCTGGTAATTTTTATCAGTTGGCTGCAGTTGCTCCATTTCGTATTTCGTCATCAGCTTGTTTTGCCTGTTAAGGGCAATAAACCACCAGATTAATGCTGCCAGTATATAAGCCAGCAATATCCAGAAAAGGATAAATATGGAGCGGAGTTTTTTTGATTTGGATGGCATAATGAAAGTTGAACAAAGGTATGCAGTATAAGTGAGTGACACAACGATGCCGCTATGGAAAACAAATGCCGGAAACAAAAAAATGGATACTATCAATTCCTCACATCCAAACCCCAGCTCAGCTTATTTCTCAGCGTTTGTAAAAAATTATTTTCGTTAAGGCGGATAAGGTTGATGCCGAAACTTTCTTTGCGTACGGCCAGCTGAATGTCTTTGGTAACTATTTCACGGCGGCTGTCTAAAGTACAAAGGAATCCATCTGTACGGCCTTCTACCTCAAAAGAAATAATGGTATTATCGGGTACAATGATGGGACGTATATTTAAGTTGTGTGGCGATACAGGTGTGATAACAAAACTGCCGCTATCAGGAAAAACCACGGGGCCATTGCAACTTAATGAATAACCGGTAGAGCCGGTTGGTGTTGCCACGATCAATCCATCGGCCCAATACGTATTTAAAAACTCACCGTTTAAATAGGTGTGTATTTTTATCATGGGCGATGAATCTTTTTTGTGCAGCGTAAATTCATTTAAAGCATAAGGCGCATCTTTAAACAGGGGAACATCAGAATCTAAATGCAGCAAAGTTCTGTTATCTACTACATAAGTTCTGTTTACCAGTGCTTCCACAGCAGGTATCAGATCTTCTTTACCAATATTTGCCAAAAAACCCAGGCGGCCATAATTGATACCAACCACCGGAATGCCGCTGTCTTTAACCAGCGTAACGGTATCAAGCATAGTGCCATCGCCACCCAGGCTAATGATAAAATCTATATTCTTATCCAGGTCTTCGGATGAATTGAAGGTTGAATATTTTGCCTTGGCATTGATGGATGAATAAAACTGGTTAAAAAAATCCTGGTAGAAGACAAGCTCCACACCGCTTAATGCCAGTTCGTCCAGCAGCTGTATAATATCCTGGTGCTGGTTATTTTCTATACCACGGCTGTAGATGGCAATTTTCATGTGCCTCAGTTCTGCCAGTCCGCGTAGTGTTTGAATTTTTGATGTCAATTAAAAACCAGATTGATTGTGTAAAAATAAACCCTTTTCTCCTAATTGGTTAAAACTGTATTCAAACCGCAGGTTTATATCATACAAGGTAAGAATATCTATGCCAAATCCTCCGGAATACAATAAGCGGTTGTTCAGATAAGTATCATATTTCTTTTTGGTATAAGCGTATCCAACATCAACAAATGATTTTGCAAAAATGCTGATGGGTATCTTTGTAAACACTTTAGGAAACAGCCTGAATGGAATATCAAATGCAATCAACTTTTTTTTGATGGTAGATTTTACCAGCGCAGTTGCAACACCATCAATTACATAATATTCCAACCCACGTAAATAATTGTCGCCATAACCAAACCCCCGCTGGTTTATATAAGCCTGGTCAAAAGGAAGTTTTATACTTCCGATAACCTGGCCAATACCATACCATTTTTTACCCAAGTCGTAATACCTGTTCCATCCTGCTTCAATCATAAACATATTTACACCACCGGTAAAACCCAATCCTCTTTTTTGCAGTGTAAGAAAATAGTTTTTGCCTTTTAATGGGTAAGATCCATTATCAACATTTATATATTGTAGTTTGTAAATTAAATCAACAATTCCTTTTGAATTAACCGGGTCTTTAAAATAATTGGGGTTATACTGAGGATCGAGCACTATTGAGTCGGAAAGCTTTACATAGGTGTAACTTGCCGAAAAAATGTGCTTTGTAAAAAAACCCCGCCGGATGGTATATCCTGCATTTGCATACCAGCTTTTATAAATAAACTCTCCTCTGGCTTTTAATATTGGATCTGATGGAAGAAATAACAAAGAATCGTTGTAGTTTACACTAATCGGCAGTTCTCTTTTTTGTAAATAGCCGCCACCAATGGTAAAACCCTCGGTTAATTTTTTATTACTGTATGGTGCGGTATAACTGAAAGAAACATTCCTGGTGTAACCATTGATAAAGTAAATGCGTAACTGGTCACGCCTGCCACTGAGGTTGTAATGCACAAATTTAATTCCATAATTAACACGGCTTAAACTGGCTTTGTATGTGCGGTACCATTCATTAAAATTGCGGTCAATCCATTTAAACTGTGGTACAGGGTACAGGTACCAGCGTTCCAATACCTGTACATTAATATTTACATTGGCAGAATCAAGTGCAACCAATTCAAACTTAACTTCATTAAAAAGTGTGGTATTATATACCTGAAACCTTGCCTGCTCCAGCTCTTTATACAGATCGGCTATTACAATGGAGTCGCCTTTTTTAAACTGTATCTCCCGGTAAACAATGTATATCTTGGTTTGTTTTGTGCCTTTAACGATAAGGTCTTTTATGCAAACTTTGTTTTGTTTGTTTGCAGCAAGTAATGCGGTATCAACAAAATTAAAATTGGACGTGGTTGGTTTTTGTGCAAATGAAAGTACCGGGGTAAGTATGATGATACAACAGTAAATTATTTTTTTAAGATCATTCATCAGATAAACAGCTTAGGTAACCGGCTGCAAATTACAGGTGTAAATGCAATCATCAAAGATCCAGGTAATTCATCAGGTGGCGGTAATTGCTGTGAATTTCATTTTCAAAATTTTCGTTACCAAAATAATAGATAACATCGTACTCATATCTTTCAAAAGTAGCAACCACGGCTGCAATTTCTTTTTTATTGATGTGCAGGGTTACGGTAAGCATACCGGTTTCGGCATGTACAGTTGTATTTAAATGCAGAATGGTTGCATCGTTGCTTTCCACAATGCGGCTTATTTCTGAAATGGCAAACTGGCTGCGTTCCATTTCCAGTACAATAATGCCGCCTATTTCGTTGGTGCCGGCAAAATTGCCAATTGTCTTTAATAAATCGTTGGTGGTGATCACACCCATCAGGTCGTTATCTTCATTTATTACCGGAACCACGGTTGTATCAAACTGGTTGCTGCAGGTAACAGCGTTTAAAAAATGTTCGTTATCATGCACTGCTGCACGAATAAAAAATTCCTGCATCAGTTCCATGGGCATTTTGGGTTCATCCTGGTCAAGCAGGTCATCTTCGCTGATAAGGCCCAGGAATTTCTCGTCTTTTATTACCGGCAAATGCGTTACACGGAAATCGCTGATAAGCCGCAAAGCCTTGCTCACAGAATCTTTAAGCTGCAGACGGGGAATGTTGTTATTAATAAGTTCGATGGTTAACATATAACTGGTTTAGGTTAGTAACAGCTATTGGAATAACGTAAAACTGGTATTTAAAAGTATACTGCTTTTACTCTATTAACTTTTTATAAAGATTTTTAAGAGCAATGCAATACAGGTTATGACAAAAATTATTACTGAATTGTTGCAGCGGGTGTATTTAATTTTGATAAAAAGGCATCCAGCAGCCTGTTAAACTCTTCCGGCACTTCCATCATGGGCGCATGGCCGCATTTATCAACAAAATGCAATTCGCTGGTTGGCATCAGGCGGTGAAATTCTTTGGCAACGAAAGGCGGAGTGATGGTATCATTGTTTCCCCAGATGAGGCAACAGGGTTGTTTTATCTGGTTCAGTTCTTCGCCCAGGTTATTGCGTATGGCGCTTTTTGCCAGAGCGATGATCTTGATCACCTTCATGCGGTTATTGGTAATTTCAAAAACCTCATTCACCAGTTCTTCGGTAGCCATGGCGGGATCGTAAAAGGTGAGTTCGGTTTTTTTGCGGATATAATCTTTATCGCCACGCTTAGGATAAGTATCGCCCATGCCGTTCTCAAATAAACCCGAGCTGCCGGTTAATATGATTGATTTGATGCGTTCGGGATTTTTTAAAACATGAACCAAAGCAACATGCCCGCCCAGCGAATTACCCAGCAGATTAATATTGTTGTAATTGCGGTGCTCAATAAACCGGTGAACAAATTTTTGCAGGCCACCAACAGAAGTGTGCAGCAGGTCAAGTTCGAGCAATGGTAAAAGCGGAACAATGACTTTGTTTGTTTTACGGAAATGCTCAATCAGGAACTGGAAATTGCTCAATGCTCCAAATAATCCATGCAGCAACAACAAAGGTTCACCTTCGCCCTCTTCAATAAATCTAAATTTTCCGTCTTGTTTAATTTCGTAACTCATCCGTAAATACTAATTGTTTAATATAAACCGCTATCTCAATCTTAAAGTTATGAAATGCTGATTGGGGCTAAAATTACGTTAAATAAGATAATGGCTGAAATTAATGCGGAATTTTGTTTGATAATGAATTAAAAAAATCGCCCAACTGCGTAAACATATCTTTAAAAAACGGTATCAGGTTGCCAATATTATCCATCAGTTTTGGCCCCCAGGGCTGTATAAATTTATAAGTTACCGACGATTGGATGGTTGCAGGCTGTAATATTTGCAGCTTTTCCGCATAAAAAATAAAAATGCTTAAAATGATGAAGTATAGTGCGGCATAAAAAAGTATGCCTCCTATACGATTAACCCAGCCCAGCAAAACGGCTTGGAATGTTTTTTCAACCAATTTGGCACCAAGCCTTACCAGCAGCACCACAATCAAAAATACCAGGGCAAAAGCAATAAAGGGCATCCATTTGGCCGAAACACTGATGCTGTCTTTTAAATAAGCTGCAACTGCCGTGGATAATTTTAAAGCGGCAGCCAGGCCAATAATAAAGGCAATGATGGAAAAGATGGCAAGTATCAATCCCTTTTGATAGCCTTTGATGATGGCCAGAATGAGTAGAGCAGCAAAGGTGAAATCTATCAGCATAACCGATTTGAAGATTTGGTGATTTGAAAATGTGGGGATGAATCTGCAAAATAGGATAATCATCAAACTATCAAATCTTCAAATCACCAAATTATGATTAGTTTGACAATAATTCTTTTACTATTGTACTGATCATTTTACCATCTGCTTTACCTGCCAGTTGTTTACTGGCAACGCCCATTACCTTACCCATATCAGCGGGCGAAGATGCCCCGGTTTCAGTAATAATTTGTTTGATGATCTCTTTCAGTTCTGCTTCATCCAATTGTTTGGGCAAGAATTTTTCTATCACAGCCATTTCTTCTCTTTCTTTTGCCGCAAGGTCTTCACGTCCCTGTTTTTCAAAAATTTCCAGCGAATCCCTGCGCTGCTTCATCATTTTCTGTAAAAATTTCTGCTCGGTGGCTTCGTCAATTTCGCCGCCGGCGCCTGGGTCTGTTTTAGCCTTAATGATCTCGGCCTTAATGCCACGTAGCGCACGTAAAACGCCTTCATTCTTGGCTTTCATGGCCTCTTTCATTTCAGTCATGATCTGTTGTTCTAAACTCATGGTTATATTTTTTAGGAATTTAAGTTTATAATTTAGTTATTAGTGATTTGCCATGATGTTGAACTCTATTATTTCAGAGGGCCTCTAATGACTATGAACTAATGACTAAGGACTCATTATTTCTGTTCTTTCAACTGTATTGCCCTAAACTTATCAAAAAACTCTTTGGCAAATTTTTTCATGTCGTCACTCATTTCCTGTTGTTGTGTGGCACGTTTAAATGTGTCGGCCATGCTCATCAGCATCTGGTAATAAAAATCGGCCATTTCATCCACCATCATGTCCTTGGTCCAGAGGTCAATACGCAAAGCTGTTTTATCTGCGCCATCCCAAAAAGCAACGCTCATGGCTTTGGCTTTTTGTACCATGTTGGCTGTGCTGTCGGTTGCCATCCAGTTTATTTGCTCGGGCACTTTATTAGGGTCAAGCAGTACGTCAATTTTTATTGTTGATTGATTCATGATAATTAGCTGATTAGATAATTAGCTAATGTGCTAATTATTGTGCGAAGTTAACTGGTTTAGTAAAAAGAAGATTGTTAGAGATTTAGAAAATTAGCAAATCAGCACATTATCTAATTAGCACATTTTAAAATGCACTGCATCAGTAAATCAGCGGTTTTGCCGGGCTGATATTGCTGCAACAGCTCATTTCCCGCTTTAACCAGCTCGTTTGCTTTGTCCTCATCTTTAAAGACAAGCATCATTTTTTGGGCAATATCTTCATAGCTTTCGGGGTTGACATATAAAGCCGCTTCGCCAAAAACAGAAGGCAGGGCCCCTGTATCAGACATTACAACGGGCACATTGCATTGCAGGGCCTGTAATGCAGGCAATGCAATATCATCATACAAAACAGGGTAAACTATGGCATAGGCCGATGCGGTTATTTTTGCCAGTTCTGCCTTATCCAGGCCTTCCAGCAATTTTACTTCGTTCCTTAACTTGTAGGTTTTGAATTCTTTTTTAAAAGTTTCATCGGTTTTGCCGGTAATCAGCAACAGCATATTGCTCTTTTGCCTTTTTTTAAAAAAAGTAAAAGCTTTTAAAAGGTTTATGAGGTTGCTATTTCCGCTGCATAAAAAATAAGCTTTGCCTTCGGCATATTTTTCTTTGATGATTTCCTGTGCTTCCCAATCAAGCGGAGTAAAAATTGCATCAATAACCGGGTTAATAACTGCAATCTCATCAGCATTAATTTTATACCGGTTGGCAATTAAAGATTTTGAAAACGAAGAAACCGTTGCAATGCTTTTTGCGTTTGCTAAAAATGCAGGTGTGAATTTCGTATAAAACCTTGCCTGCGATTTTTTTAATAGATGCGGATGAGTTAAAAACGATAAATCACTTAGCAACAAACATTGCGGAAATTTTGTACGCAGTGAACAGATGCCTTCTATGCTTACAAAAACATCTGATTTGTATTTGCGTAAAATTGCCGGTATCCTGTAATTGAACCAGTATTGCAAACGCAGGCTGTTGCTGGCTTTTGGGCCGGCAACAACTGGCTTTACATTTTCAGGAAAAACAATATTTTTATACGGGGCATCAAAAATATAAATGAATTGATGCTGCGGAAATTTTCTGGCTACATGTCCCAGCAGTTCAAACAAAAACTCTTCATAACCTTCCGGCTGTGTTTCTTTATTCAACCTGGTGTTTACAGCAATGATCATGTAAATAAAATAAGAGAAGATTAAAAATTAATACAACAGTCTGAGTTACGAGGGATTGTCAGGGTGAGCTTGTCGAACCCGGTTTGTTGTAATAAACCCGCCTTCAACATCCGCCAAACCGCGGAGACAGCTTTTTTATTTTAAAACTTTCAGCTTTACCATTTCAATACGGGTATCGCTTACGCTTAAAATATCAATTTCGTAATTGCCAATAATGATATGCTCTTTTATTTTGGGTATCTGCTCATGGTTTTTGATGATGTAGCCCGACAATGTTTCTGTTTCTTCATCATCCGGAAAATGCAGTTTGTACTTTTCGGAAATAAGGTCCAGTTCCATCCTGCCGCTGAAAATAAATTCGTTATTGGCCAATTGCTTGTCAACAAACTCCTCGGTGTCATACTCATCATGAATTTCTCCAAAAATTTCTTCCAGCAGGTCTTCCATGGTAACAATACCGGCTGTGCCGCCAAACTCATCAATAACCCAGGCAATTGATTTTCTTTCTTTGCTGAATTTGTTCATCAGGTCGGTGGCGCTCATACTTTCCGGTACAGTTGGTATGGGTAATAAAATTTCGTTAACCGTGGCAGGGTGTTTAAACAGATCCAGCTGGTGAATATAACCTGTAATGCTGTCTATATTCTCATCATAAACAACCAGTTTACTTAATTGTGTGCTGATGAATTTGGCTTTTACTTCTTCAATAGAACTGTTCCTGTTCACCGCCTCAATCTCTTTACGGGGTATCAGGCATTCCCTGAGCCTGGTTTCGCTGAGCGATAAAGCATTTTCAAAAAGCTCTTTGTTTAACTCGCTGCTGTCTTCCTCTTCATTGCTTTTACTCTGCTGCATAAAATGCTCCAGGTCCACTTTGCTGAACATGTCTTTTTTGGTATTTATTTTTACATCCAGCAATGTTTTCAATATCCATTCAGAAGTATTTACCAGGTACACGCCTATAGAAGAAAACATCCAGTAAAAGAGCTGAACAACACTGCTGATAAAGTTTGAGCTGAGAATGCTGCTGTTACGTGCCTTAAAAAATGCCTTGAATAAAAACTCAACAAATAATACAATTAAAGTAGAAAGCATTGTTTCTACAAAAAGTTTGATGTAGTCTACAGCATTTACAAATGAGCCCGGTAAGTTTGCCTTTATCCAGAGCCAGATAGGAGAGAGCATATCCACCACCAGTAGGCCATACACCACAAAAACCAGGTTGATACCCACCAGGGTGGTGCCGATGAAACGGGCTGGCCGGTCGGCATAGAACCCCCAAACTTTTCCGCTTTTGGTACCTTGTTTACGGTTAAGTTCAATAGACAGTTTATTGGCAGATATAAAAGCTATTTCTATACCGGCAAAAAAACCGATGAGCAATAATGAAACAATAATGGCAATAAATGCTACCCAACCCATAGTATAAAAATAAGAAAGAGTTTTTAAACAGACTATTTACTGATGAAATCAGCTACAATGGCTTCGGCCTCGGTACAGGCACGGTTAAAATCATCATTGGTGATCAGTTTATTAAACTGGTCTTTAAATGAAAGCTCGTACGCCGCTTTGTTTATTCTTGCTGACAGCGATTCGGCTGTTTCGGTACCGCGGCTTTCCAGCCTTTTTCTCAACTCTTCCACCGAAGGTGTTTGTATAAAAAGACTGAGCGATGTTTCAGGGTATTGCTGCTGCACATGAATGGCGCCTTTTACATCAATATCCAGCACCGGAATTTTATTTTGTTGCCAGATACGCTCCAGTTCGGCTTTTAAAGTGCCGTAATATTTTCCCTCGTACACCATTTCCCATTCTACAAATTCGTTGTGCTGAATCTTGTCTTTAAATTCATCGGTACTTATAAAATGATAATCAACTCCGTTTTTTTCTGTGCCTCTTGCCTGGCGTGTGGCTGCCGAAATGGAAAATGCCAGCTGCGGAAAAGTTTTCATCAGGTGGCGGGTGATGGATGTTTTACCGGCACCGGACG
The DNA here is from genome assembly GCA_030157685.1 of Ferruginibacter sp. Classification (GTDB taxonomy): domain Bacteria; phylum Bacteroidota; class Bacteroidia; order Chitinophagales; family Chitinophagaceae; genus Ferruginibacter. The sequence continues at coordinate 12,654 of JAOAUI010000333.1, forward strand.
GAGCTGTAATGATGATGAGTTTGTTGTTATCTGCCATGTGCAAAGAAACTATTTTTATTTTGGATTTTGAACCACATAGAATTTAGAAAACATAGGTAACACATAGCTATGTTATTTTCTATGTACCTATGGTGCTATGTGGTTCAATCTTAATGCGGTTTAAAATGAAGTACCACATGTTGGTTTTCGGCATTGCCGGCCAGTACCAGTTCATCTGTAGTTAATGATTTAATAATATACCGGTTGATGCTGCTTTTAGATTCGGGTGTGCAAACCAGTATCTTATCATTTCCCTGTAGTTCATATTTTCCCTGCACGGTAACCCGGTCGTTCAATGCACATTCATATTTCAT
>JAOAUI010000334.1 GCA_030157685.1 Ferruginibacter sp.
TCCCTGGTTAAGTGATTCCTGTTGTTGCTTTTTTCCAAAAATTTTATCGAATAATCCCATGATGTATGATTGATACTTGATACTGGATTCTGGATACTTGATTCTTTATATTCCCTATGATACTAAAAGCTGGCTGATTATTGAGCCCCATCCAGTGTCAAGCATCCAGTATCCAGCATCTGCTTTCCGGCCTCCCGAAAATTAAGAAAGCTTTCCGATAAATCGAAAAGCTTTAAATATTATTTTATTGCCGCAAAAACTTAGCTGGCTAAGTGTTCTTTAATTTTGTCTTTGTGTACAATAGCTTCTTTAAAAGTGTATGCACCTGTTTTAGGGCTACGTAATGTACGTATCACTTTTGTCCAGTTTTTTGCTTCCGCTGCTGCTTTCTGGTCTTTGGTTTTTATCGCGGTTTTAGCTGCTTTTGCCATTTTTTTATGATTTGATGATTTGAAAATTAGTTGATTTGAAGATTAGCTTAATTAGCACATCATCAAATCTTCAAACCGGTTAATTATTTGATTTCTTTATGAACAGTAACCTTCTTTAAAATAGGGTTAAGTTTTTTTAACTCTAAACGCTCAGGTGTGTTCTTTTTGTTCTTTGTGGTAATATAACGGCTTGTGCCGGCCATACCGCTTGTTTTGTGCTCGGTACACTCCAGTATAACCTGTACCCTGTTACCTTTCTTTGCCATTTTACTTATTGTTTATTGGTTTATCAGTTAATTGTTTATTAGTATTAACCAACTGACCGATTTTTAATTAGATTTTTTCACCGGCAGCACGTAACTGCTTTACAACCGAAAACAGACCATTTTTATTGATGGTTCTGATAGCTTCTGAAGATACTTTAAGGGTAACCCATTTATCTTCCTCGGCAAGGAAATACCTTTTAGTTTGCAAATTTGGTAAAAACCTGCGTTTTGTTTTAATATTTGAGTGAGAAACCTTATTTCCTGAAATCGGCTTCTTTCCTGTAACCTGACATACTCTAGCCATAGTGCTTATTTTTGGACGGCAAAGGTAAGGTTAAATATTAATAATCAATGATTGAAATGGAAGAAATTTTGATTTTTTGCTGAAATCTACCCACAATTATAGCCAAATTGTGTATAACGGGCACTTAGGCAGGTAATTTTGATGCAGACTCACGTTCAAATCTTAATATTGCTAAACTTAAATTTAAAAATATATCTCCTATATTATGACAACACACTTAGTAACCACCCTATTTAACGGCAAAATGGCTTTTACAGCCGATATTAATGGACATAAGGTTTTAATGGATACCACTGCAGAAGACGATGGAGACGACAGCGGGCCCAGCCCCAAACGCCTGATGCTGGCTTCCCTGGCCGGTTGCACCGGTATTGATATTGTTTCTATATTAAATAAAATGAAAGTAGAGTTCAGCGATTTTACTATTGGTGTACATGCAGCCCTTAGTGTTGATCATCCCCGGATTTATAACCACGTAAAAATCACTTATAAAATAAAACTTGCCGAAGAAGATAAAAGCAAGATGATAAAAGCAGTAAGCCTTTCAACAGAAAAATACTGCGGCGTATTTGCCATGTTCAAAACATTTGCCAAGATGGATACTGAAATTGATTACATGTAAACATGGTTACATACCCTGCCCCGGAGATTGCTTATACTGCCGCCTTATCCGCAGCATTTGTAAAAGCACTGCCAGTAAGATCAATGCCACACCAAAATAAAATGCACGGTTCAGGTTTTCATTCTCTCTAAAAAAAATAAAAGCCAGTATGATGCCGTAAACAGGTTCCAGGTTATAAGTGAGGTTTGCCGTAAAGGCAGATATTTTTTTTAATGCATTCAGTTGCAGATCAAAACTCAACACCGTACAAAGCCAGGCTAAAACCAGCAGCCAAAGCCAATCAGTACCCGTAGGCATATAATACGCAGCAGGGAACTGTATTAAATAAAACGGAACCAAAAGGGTTAATGCAAGCAGGCCGCCGCCCAACTCATAAAACGTAAGTATTTTGGGAGAATAACTAAGCAACAGCCTTTTATTATAAATAGGAAACAAGGCGCTGCCAACTGCAGAAATGATCCCGAAAATGATACCCAACTTATATTGCGGATGAAAATCGAAAATGATATAAATACCCACAATAGCAATTAGCCCAAGTGCAACCTCAATTAAAGAGATTCTTCTTTTTAAGATAAGGGGTTCTAAAAAAGCAGTAAAAAAACCGGTGGCACTAAAACAAACCAATGCTACCGATACGTTGGCATATTTAACACTGCCGTAAAAAGTAACCCAGTGAATAGCTACAATCACTCCCACGCCAAAAATTTTAAGTACATCTTTAATGGGAATGCGCAACAGTTGTTTTCTGAAAAATAAAATAGCTCCCAGTGTTACAACTGTAATGAGAAGCCTGAACCAAACCAATAATCCTTCATTAAGTGTAATTAATTTACCCAAAATGGCAGTAAAGCCTGCTAAAAAAACGGCAATATGAAGCTGGATGAGAGCTTTTTTCATAGACCAAATATACACCCAAGCCCCTAAGCCTCCTCTATCTCCTCCAAAGGAGGAGGAAATCCCGAAGATAAAAGCGAAGATTATGTTTTGCTAAAAACATTCTATGCAGCATTGTTGAAAAACGTAATGAAGAAGATGTGGAAGATAAAATGTTTGGGCATGTTTGCTGTGCCGCTCCCTCTCTTTTGGAGTTCCTTGCAAAGGAACGAGCGTAGCTCAGAAGGAGGGTGAGGCTGGTGACTTTAAAAAAATCCACAAACGGCCAACTTCTAACCACAAACTAATTTATATTTGCCTCCCGATAGCTATCGGGACTAACCAAATCATATTTATGAGCTTTAAACGCATCAACAACATTACCGGATGGATCGTTTGCATTATTGCATGCGC
>JAOAUI010000335.1 GCA_030157685.1 Ferruginibacter sp.
GCCGACTCGATGTTTTTAAAAGGCCACCTGCCTGCAGGCATTGATATCTATTCTTTAAAATCGGATTTTACACACAATTTTAAAAATAAAATAAAACTGGAAGCCGGTATTAAAGCGAGTTATGTAAAGAGTGATAACCTGGTTGATTATATGCGTAAAATGGGCGGCAACTGGGCGCCTGATGCACGCAACAATCATTTTATTTACACCGAAAATATTAATGCTGCTTATATAAATGTCAGCAAAACATTTAAAAAGTGGGATGTGCAAACCGGTTTAAGAATGGAGAACACCAATACAAAAGGTGTGCAAACAACTGACAACTCTGTTGTAAAGCGCAGCTATATAAGTTTGTTCCCCTCAGTATTTGTAAACTATAATGCCAACGCTAAAAACACATTTACCATTGCTGCCAGCAGGCGTTTGCAGCGGCCCAATTACCAGGACCTGAACCCGTTCACTTTCTTCCTCGATTCCTTATCGTACCGCCAGGGCAACCCTTACCTTACACCACAGTTCAGTTACAATTATGAGCTGAAACATACGTACAAAGGTAAACTGAGCACTACGCTTAATTATACAACTACCACCGATGTAATATCGCAGATAATTAAAAGAAAACGTGGTACCAATAACGAACTGATTGGTTTTTTAACCATTGATAATATTGCCAAATTCACCAACATGGGTATTGCTGTAAGCACACCGGTAAAAATTAAAAAATGGTGGAACGCCAATGTGTTTGTAAATGTGTACCGCAATCATTACACCGGCACGTATATCTCTACCGAAAACACACAATCAAAAGTAGTTGACCTGGACCTGGCTTATACTTCCTTTAGCCTGAATATAAACAACAGCTTTACCATTGGCAAGGGCTGGACAGCCGAGCTGAGTGGTTTTTACAATTATAAAAGTGTGCAGCAGTTATCGCTCACCTACCCCATGGGCCAGTTGAATTTTGGCCTTGCAAAAAATAATTTATTAAAAGGAAAAGCCAGCATACGCCTGAATGCACGTGACCCTTTTGGCTGGATGCGGTTTAAGGCAGATACCCAATACGGCAATGTTGATATATCGGTGCTGAACCGGTTCGACAGCCGCCAGTACGGTGTAAACTTTACTTACCGTTTTGGAAAACAACAGGGACAAAGCCGCCGCAGATCTGCCACTGAGGAAGAGCAACAACGTGTGGGTGCCGGAAACTAGGTTATAGTTTATGTTTCAGCAAAAGGCCGCCGGATTTATCTGGTGGCTTTTTTATTTTGTGTTCTATCTGGGTTTTATTTCAATCGTGATGATTTAATATTATTTTTACCCAAACAACTTCTTCATGAAACACTCCATTACATTTCTTCTCTTCAACCTTTTTTGCCTGGGTGCGTTTTGCCAAAACAAGGCTTTTGGGGGGCGTCATAAAATTCCGGACTCTATCAACGCAACGGCATATTATGCCGAAATAAAAATTACAGAAAACGCCAGATCAAAGAAAAATATTTTCGGAATAGCTGCCAATAAAGCTGGCATAGGACTGACACATAACAAAGAACAAAAGACTATTCAGTTTCTTTTTTATGATAAAGAAAGAAAGAATGTTGCATTTGGCAAAGATGCATACCCGTTGGGTGCTGGCAATGCCTGGAATTATGACTGGACAGAAAATGAAACCTATCCCCTGCTCATTGCAACTGCCAGCGATTCGGCCGCCAACAAAACATTGTACTCGGGTTATATCTATCTGCCCAATGAAAAAAAATGGAAGCTGATTGCCACCCGTAGTTATGATGATACCGTCGGTATTAAATTTACAGGCAATAAAACAGATAAAAAATCTGCTGTAACAATCACCAACCGCTGGCTCCAGCGCAGCAATGGCACCTGGAAAGCACTCGACTCACAAACAACCAAGCCGCCATCGCTACGCCAGATGAGCAATATAGACAGCCTGGCACAACAAAAAATGGAAGAAGACCTGTTGCGCAGCAAACTGCCCAAAGACAGTATTGTTTATGAAGAAGGTATGTTTTACCAAACCATTAAAGAAGGCACAGGAAGATTGGTAAAAGTTACCGATACACTTACCGTGCATTACAAAGGCTCGCTTTACGGCGATGGCAGTGTATTTGACCAAACGAGGGATAAGCCTGCAACATTTCCTTTAGAGCGGTTGATTAAAGGATGGCAGCTTGGCCTGGTACATTGTAAAGTGGGTGGCAAGATGCGGTTGTACCTTCCTTCGGGCAGTGCTTATGGCATACGCACAAGGTCGGCCACCATTCCGCCAAACAGTATTTTGGTATTTGATGTGGAAGTGCTGGATGCAAAAGAGAAGATTGCAAAATGATTGTGCTGTCTGAACGGAGATTTGGGTGGATTTTCTGGATGAAAAGGATTTGCTTTTACTAATTCGACAAAGGTTGATAAACAATTTTTTACAAAATTGTATTTTGCCACAAAGGCTCTAAGCCACTAAGGAAAATGCGTAGCATTTTTCTACTTCGTGCCTTTGTGGCTTTGTGGCTAACCTCTTTTCGCAGCGAAGCTGAGAAAAAAAATCTTTTGTCATTTGTAAAGAGCTTATTTTTTTTATGATTACTTCAGATGAGAACTTCTAAATTTATACATTATTCAATATTTTTAAACCTTTTAAACGCAGGGTTGTTTATCACTTACTAAAAACATACAAATGAAATTTAAAAAAATAACCGCAGCTTTACTGCTTTCAGCCATCTGCTTTACAGCCTGCAACAATGCTGAAGACAAAAAAGCAGAAACCAAAGCACCTAAATTGAAAGAAGAAAATATTAACTACACATTAGACAGCCTGAACATGGGTGGCTATATTGTGTATGATGAAAACATAGAAGGCCCACGCCCGGCCGTGCTGGTTGTACACGAGTGGTGGGGCCTGAATGAATATGCCAAAAGGCGTGCAAGGGAACTGGCTGGGCTTGGCTATATTGCCATGGCAGTAGATATGTATGGCAACGGCCGCACGGCAGATAACCCCGAACTGGCCGGTAAACTGGCCATGCCTTTTTACACCGACCCGGTTATGGCTAAAAAACATTTTGATACTGCCTTAAACAAACTAAAAACATACAAACAGGTTGACCCCGAAAAGATTGGTGCCATTGGCTATTGCTTTGGTGGCGGTATGCTGCTGAATTTTGTGCGCATGGGCGAACCTTTGAAAGGTATTGTTAGTTTTCATGGCAGCCTGCTGGGCACACCTGCCAATAAAAATGTACTTACTGCAAAAATACTGGTGCTGCATGGCGATGATGATAAGTTTGTTCCCGCAACAGAAGTAGCTGCTTTTAAAAAGCAAATGGATTCAATAAGTGCCGAGTATACATTTAAAAGTTATCCCGGTGCCACACATGCTTTCAGCAACCCCGATGCAACAGCCATGGGCGAAAAATTCAAGATACCCATTGCTTACAATGCAGCAGCAGATACTGCTTCATGGAAAGAGATGAAAACTTTCTTTACAGAATTATTTAAATGATACATGAAATTTGAAAAGATAAGGCAGTTTGAAAAAGCTGCCTTTTTTATTTACTTTACATGCAATTGTACAACCCATGCCCACAATACAAACCATTGATGAAGTACTTGAAGCGCTGGATAGCATCATTAAACAAGCCGAAGACAACAATGATACTGCCGGCTATTTTGCTGCACTGTACCGCAAAGTAACTGCCCGTGTAAAACAGGGCATTGCCAATAATGAATTTGAAGACGGACCCAGGATTGAACAACTGGATGTTATTTTTGCCAGCCGTTATATAGATGCTTACCATGCCTGGAAACAGAATCAGCCAGTAACCGCATCATGGAAAAAAGCATTCGACATAACTCCCGATTACTGGCCCATTGTGCTGCAACATTTATTAATGGGGATGAATGCACATATTAACCTGGACCTGGGTATTGCTGCAGCTCAGGTTTCAGGCAACAATAATATTAATGCGCTGCAAAATGATTTTAACAAGATCAATACCATCTTATCATCGCTGGTGGCAGAAGTACAAAATGAGCTGGCCGATATCTGGCCAAGGCTGAAATGGATATTACAAAAGACAAAGAATGTGGACGATTTTATGGTTGACTTCAGCATGCAGCTAAGCCGTGAGGGTGCCTGGAAATTTGCAGTAAGCATTGCAGGTAAACCAACTGCTGAATTGAACACTCTAATTGCAGCAAGAGATATACAGGTTGCAGAAAAATCAAAGATCGTTACGCATGATGGATTTGTAGTAAGCCTTATTTTAGGCATTATACGCCTTGGAGAACGTGGCAGCATAAAACAAAAAATACAAACACTAAAGTAATGAACGTACAAAAAGCATACGATAGCTGGTCGGCCCAATACGATACCAACATAAACAAAACCCGCGACCTGGAAGCATTGGCATTGCGGGAAACACTGGCTGGCATTGTATTTGAAAGCTGTCTTGAAATTGGATGCGGCACCGGGAAAAATACGGCCTGGCTGCTTACCAAAGCAAACACAATTACTGCTGTTGATCTCTCTGCTGAAATGATGGCAAAAGCAAAAGAAAAAATAAACAGCGAAAAGGTAAATTTTATACAGGCAGATATTTTACAGGATTGGGATTTTGCAAATACAAAATACGATCTTACCACTTTCAGCCTGGTGCTGGAGCATATTGAAAACCTGGAACCGGTATTTGAGAAAGTATCCAAGCTAATTTCAGAGAATGGATACGTTTATATTGGCGAACTGCATCCTTTTAAACAATACGCAGGTTCCAAAGCAAGGTTTATTACAGCCGAAGGCGAGCAGGTTGTTAGCTGTTTCAATCATCATTTATCTGACTTTACCCAGGCTGCAAAAAAATATGGTTTTACCATCATGCACATTAATGAATATTTTGATGAGGGAGACCGGAATACCATTCCAAGAATTTTGAGCATCCTTTTCAAAGCTGTAAACTCAACCTCATAAACATTTGCAGATAATTTTGTTTCTGTGTAGATTTATAAAATGAAAAAGATAATTTTATCATTTACGCTGTTGTTGGCGCTGCAATATGGTTTTTCGCAGGCTTCTGTTTCGTATTACAAAGGCGAGTGGACCATGCTAAATAAGCAGGACCTGTTTACCGGCATTTTTAAAATTGGTATCAATGCCGAAGGTAAAACCAAAGCAGAAATTGTATGGACCTACCTGGTAACAGACAGTACCAATAAGGATTTGGTGGAAATGTATAAAGGCAAAAAAGGCAGATCAGGCATTGAATATGCAGAAGGCATTTTTTCTGCTACTACCAATGATTTTTATTTTGAAGGAAAAAGAGCTGACGACCCCGCTGTTATACTGGGCCTTGATAAATACCATATAAAACTGTCTGCCAACAAACAGGCCATTTATGGTACAACCGAAACTCAGGGAACAAATGAAGGTTTGCTGTATGCCATTAAACTGGATAATGCCACCGGCGAAAAAGAATTCATGGCAGCAAAAGCCAGGGTAAAAGAATAAAGCATTTTTAATTAATCCCCCATGAAGAAACTGATCATTTACTGTTTATCCGGTTTACTGTTATTCTTTGTTTCCTGCGTGGAAACACCCACAGAAGACAATGCTATTGATGTAAACGAAAAAGGTATTGAACTGATAAACTCAGGTAAATACGAAGAGGCTTTACAGGCATTTTTAAAAGCTATTAAAAATCCGGCGCTTACAAAAAAATCGAAGGGCACCATTTACCGCAATATTGCTATCACGTATAACCAGCTGGAGAAAACAGATTCAGCCATTCACTTTTCTACCCTTGCTGCCAAATGCTACAGAAAAAACAGTTTCGATTACCTGGTAAATGCTGCCGATGTTGATCTGCTGAGAGGAAAAACTGATATTGCTTTAGCCAAACTCTTAAGGGCTGTAGATTTAGAGCCCGATGAAATGAGTGTTAACAATACGCTGGGCCTGATATACATGGGTGAATATGATGACGCTCATACTGACTTAGAAAAGGCCTTGCAGTATAATTTAAAAGCTTTTGAAACCAATGGCGGCAGAATTATAGAAGAAGTACTCGCCAGGAATTATTACAATATGGAAAACTACAAAGAAGCAGAATTGCATTATGAACACCTGCTTCAGAATTACCCTGATATGGTCTCCTACTCCCTGAATATGGGCATGACCAAACATAAATTAAAAAAGAAGAAAGAAGCTGATAAGTTATTTGATGATGTAATTGCAAAAGACAGCAGTTACCAGGAAACCATTGATGTTTTTAAAGAGAATAACTGATTTGTGAAGCACTATTTGTTTTTAAAAGAGTCTGAAAAAATCACATCTGCATAAATAATTAGCTATTGCCAGAAGTTAAGCCTGAAGCCAGTTTAAAAACATGCCAGACCTGTCCTTGTTGATGATTACCTCATAATTCGTTTCAAAGCTGAGATTCACAAATAATTTTCTGAAGCTGTAATGCACCACATCTTTTACAGCATTTTTATTAAGCAGAAATTGCCTGTTAACCCGGCAAAAACCTTCTCCACAGGTTGCTTCCAGTTCATCAAGTGTATTGTTTATGCTGAATTTTTCATTTCTGAATGTTACCAGCAACACTGCCTTATTTTCGATGGTAAAAAAGGCAATATCAGAAATTTTTACAGGTATAATTTTATTTTTATTGTTTACCAGTATGGTATGTGTTTTATTGTTGTTGCCGGATACCAGAGTTTTTAAAAAATCATAATTTACCGGGTGCTGCAGTGCAAAGTTCTGTTTCAGTAAAGTATATTTTTCCAGTGCCTGCTTTATGGTTGACCTGGTGTAAGGTTTTAGCACATAGGCTATTCCATTGCTTTCAAAAGCCTGTAATGCATGTTGGTTATATGCCGTACAGTAAACCACCGGTACTGCATGTTGTAATTTATCAAATATTTCAAAACTGTATCCATCTCCCAGTTGTATGTCACTAAATATAAGGTGAGGGGCTGTCCTTTTCTTAAAATAAGTAATCCCTTCTTTTACCGAGCTGATCACTTTTGTAATACTGATGGTACTGTCAATTGATCTCAATATATCTGAAAGATCATCCGATACCAGTTTCTCATCTTCAATAATAACAATTTCCATAAGTAAAAAAATTGCGGAAAGTAAAAAATTTAAATTGCCAATATGCTTATGGTTACAGCAAACTCATTACCGGTTGCTGCTATTTTTATTCCGTTTTCATGTAACAGGCTGTATCTCTTTTCAAGATTACTCAATCCACTCATGGTCGTAAGTTCCGCAGTTCTCTTAGGCTGAATCCTGTTTCTCACAGTTATGGTTCTGCCGCTTGCATCGTAATCTATAAAAATAACCAGGGGCTCTTCGTTGGTAAATGCATTGTGCTTTATAGCGTTTTCGGCCAGTAATTGCAATGCATATACCGGCAGTTTACCTTTTGCCTCATACAAACTTTCGTTAGTAATTACAAAATGCAGCATACTGCCGAAACGGACTTTTTGCATCTCCAGGTAGGCAATGCATAATTTCAGTTCATCTTCCACTGCTATTACATTCTGTAAAGCTGCTGTAGTTGAAAAGCGTAGCATATCAGAAAGCTTTAGCAAATAGTCTTCTGCCTTGTCTGCATCTTTTTTCAGGAGAAGCCGCAGTGTATTCAGGGAATTAAATAAAAAATGCGGGTGCAGCTGCATTTTAAGCTGGTTATTTTTAGCTTCCAGGTTCATTTGTCTTAAGTAAACATTTTCGTTTTCTATTTTTTGTTTTCGGAAATACAGAAATACAAGTTCGCACAATGTAAGAATGATGAGATTGATCGTTAATGGCCGTAATGCCATGGGGAAGAAAAGGAACCGGGGTTTATTCATCCTCAGTCCGGCAGAACCAAAGGTCCTGAAAACAGAGTCACCGGGCGGTTTATCTCTGCTGATATTTTCCATGTATCGGGGCTCTCCTATTTTACCAAACTCCGGCTTCTCAATACCAAAACTTACAGGTTGTGGCATATTTTTAGGTACGTAAAAATTAAACCCTCCCAAAGCGATCAGCAATCCTAAACTGGTACTGAATGCTGCACGAAGGAACATGTTTTTAACAAAAGCATATTTTTCGGCAAGTAATAACAGCGTAATATTAATTAGCCAAAACAAGACTGTAAGGGTTGCCGTAAATAAAATTCCTGGTAAAAAATCCCGAAGCTCATTAAAATCAAAACTAAAAAAAGGGGTACCACCTAATATCGCAAACAGTGGGGTGGTAATAAGCGAAAGCGCTACCAGCTTGTATAATATCTTTTTTTGTTTTGGTGGTCTGGTCATCTGCAGTTAAGTAAGGCGCAAAGTTGCACAAGCAAAAGAATTAAAAAAATTCTGCTGCACTGTTTTAACATTACTTACTGTTAATGTGTTTTTGCATTTTTTCTCTGAAAGAAGCTACCACTCTACGAAATTTCTATTCATCTGTAAAACTGTCTTTTTCAACCTGTGTTTTGTCCGCTTTAATTCCTTTAACATTTTATTGTGCGTGTTTTAAAAAAATATTTGCATTGAAAAAAAACATTTGTATGCAAAAAATTAAACACAGGCTTTTGGTAGCCCTTACCTTATTTGCGCTGTCAGGCATTGATTCGTCTTGCAGTAAAACCAGTACAGAATCCACAGATATCATCGGCAACTGGAAAAGAAGTTCAGAATTTGAAGGTGTTGGAAGAACCGAGGCCGTTTCCTTTACCATCGGCGATAAAGTTTATGCAGGTGGTGGTTACGATGGCACAAACAGGTTAAATGATTTTTGGGAATACAATCAACTGACCGGCACCTGGATCAGGAAAGCTGATTTTCCAGGGTCCGCAAGAAACAGTGCTGTAGCATTTACAGTGAATGGTAAAGGCTATGTAGGTACAGGTTATGATGGTATTAATAAGCTGACCGATTTCTGGGAATACAATCCTGCAACCAATACCTGGACAAGGATAGCTGATTTTGGAGGTACAGCGAGGTACGGTGCAGTTGCATTTTCAATTGGCGATAAGGGATATGTAACCACCGGTTATGATGGCAACTATCTTAAAGATCTGTGGGAGTATAATGCCACGGCAAATACCTGGACACAAAAAGCAAGTTTAACCGGAAGTAAAAGAACGGATGCTGTTGCATTTGTTTACAACAGCAAAGCCTATGTGGTTACCGGTATCAATAACGGAAGTTTTCTGAATGATTTTTGGGTGTATGACCCTGCTGTTGATACCTGGGCAGAGAAAAGAAAAATTACGAATGTAAGCGATGATGAATATGACGATGATTACGGTGATAATATTACCAGGAGTAATGCAGTTGCCTTTATTATGAATGGTAAAGCTTACTTAACAAATGGTTACCGGAGTGGTGTTATTGGTACTACTTATGAGTATGATATAACCAACGACAGCTGGCTCCAAAAAACTGCGCTGGAAGGTCCGGCCAGGGAAGGATGCATTGGCTTTTTTGTAAGCAACCGTGGCTACATAACCACCGGAAATAACAGCAGCAGCAAATTTGATGATTTGTGGGAGTTTTTCCCGGATGCGGAAGTTGATGACACCGATAACTAAGGAGCCTCCTTTGCTTAACCCATTTTTATAATAGTTGTCAATTTTGGTTTGCATGGCGGGGTACCAATGATAATCACTTTTCAAGGGTACCCCATTTTTATAAGGTATAAAACAAGAAATATATAAACCATGAATTTTTTTAAAAGCTTACATAATCTTTTATATTTCTCAATTCTCGCAGTACTCATTTCATCCTGCGAAAAAGTAAATGTTGAATTTGGAGAATCTTCGCTGGAAGCAGATCCGAATATCACTTTTCTTGACAACTATAAAGTGGATATTGCCACTTTTAAATTGGATTCCTTTGTTACTTCATCGAACCAGGTATTAAGCCTGGGCTATCATTACGATCCGGTTTTTGGTGTAGCAAAAGCAGGCTCCTATGTACAATTAAAATTGCCAGCTTCAAACCCGCTGCTAAATCAAACACTTGCAGTAACGTTCGATTCGCTTGAGCTGATACTAAAACCGTCGGGAGAATTTTATGGCGATAGTGCCAGGCCATTTAAAATTAATGTTTACCGGCTTAGCCAGAACATAGCCAACAGTTCGGGCATTGAATCTTTTTATAACACTACTTCATTTGCATACGATCCGGCAACCATTGGCCAGCAAACGGTGAGCCTTTACGGAAGATCCGGCACGGCTGTACACATCAGGCTTTCAGATATTTTGGGACAGGAACTGCTTACAAAATTTAAAAATAATCATGACGATATTTCTACAGAGGAAAGGTTTATCAACTATTTTAAAGGAATGTACATGAATACCGATTCAGTGATAACCAACAGTCTTGCTTATTTTTCTGCACCGGCAGATTCTATGTTGATCAGGCTTAATTATCACGACAACGGACTTTTTCCTGAAAAGAAACACATCGATTTTAACTACACCAGTACAAAACAGTTTAACAATTTAAACTTCAGGCATACCAATCCAAATTTTGCAGCATTCGTCAATAAAAAAGCACAGTTAATTTCAAGTATTGCATCAGGTAATCAATCTTACTTAAACAGCAACCTGGGTGCTTATATAAAAATAAGTTTCCCTACTATTCTGAACCTGAAAGAACTTCATCCATACATCAGAATTGTAAAAGCAGAACTGGTGATAAAGCCAGATGTCAAATCCTATACTTACCCATACCAACTGCCTGAAACACTCAATTTATCTACTACCGACGAAAATAATTATCCACTCTTAGCTTTTTTTGAGTCTGATAATTCAACAAGGCAAACGGGAAAGCTATTTGTAGATCGCCTGTTTGGAGAGAACACAAATTACAGTTACGATATTACCGGCTACATAAATACCCTGGTTGCAGAAGGCCAATTCTCAAAATCGGCAATACTACTTTCTACATCTGTAAGCGGTTATGACACCGGCTTACAAAGGCTGATTCTTAATGACCAGAACAGCAACAAAACTTCTGTGCAATTAAAACTATATGTGCTGGGCTTATAAAAAAATTATATGATTCAAAAATATTTTGTAGTAACCTGCTTTGTTTTGTTTGCCGTTGTAAAAACAAAAGCACAAAATGTATCCTCTCCATATTCCATACTTGGCGTAGGCGATATTGAAAATAATGATTACGGCAGGTATAGTGCCAGTGGAAGTGCAGCCGTATCAAGAAGAGAACCCGGTTCATACAATTTTTCAAACCCTGCGTCCTTAACTGCCATTCCCTACAAAACACTCAATTTCGATTTTGGATTAAGAGGAAAAGTGAGTAAGTTCAAACTGGTTGGTGCCGATACACTTACAGCACCCTCCAAAGATTTTGTTATAAAACGTGTTACGCTTGCATTTAAAGTAACCCCGAAAATTGCTTTCGCTGTTGGTATAAAACCATTCAGTACAGTTAATTTTCAATACACAACCCTGTCGTCGGTAAGTGATGGAGATGCCAACTATTTAAAATATACAGATGGTACCGGCGGTATTAACCAGTTTTATTTTTCCATTGCAAAAGAAATTAAAAGCCGTTTATCTGTTGGTGTTACAGCGTCATGGCTTTTTGGTTCGATGCAAAACAGTATTGAGTATTACAATCCATACCTGGCCCTGGACATTATCAGAAATGAAACCAATTTTTATAATGCAGCAGGTCTGCAGGCTGGCTTACAATATTATACCGCCCCTGGCAAACACTGGCAACATAGTTTTGGATTAACATCCACAGCTTATACCAGGCTAAAAGGCCAGAAAACTACAGAATATGTAGAATCCGGCGCCACCATAAAAACACTTGATGCGGAAAATATTCAATTTAAAATGCCTGTTTCTGTATCCGGAGGTTATAGCATTGCCCATAAAAGCGGGTTGTCATTTCACCTGCAGGGCGATTATTATAAATGGGCAACGCAAAAATTAAATTACAAAAAAGCTTACGTAAAAGATGCTTTGGGCCTGCATGCAGGATTTGAATATTCAAAAAAAATATCCAATTCAAAATATACCTGGGAAAAATTTCACCTGGCAATGGGAGTAAGGATGGAGCAGTCGTACCTGGTTTTAAATAATAATCATTTAAATGAATATGCGGTAACACTTGGTGCAGGAAAAAATATTTCCAGCTTTATATCCCTAAATGCAGGATTGGAAATAGGTAAAAAAGGAAGGAATGATTTAAACCAGATAAAGGAAAATTACTACCAGTTTAACATTGGGTTTACATTGAAAAATTTATGGTTTGGCACAAGAGCAACCGGGCGTTTTAATTAATAATTCAGGTATGAAAAAACTAATCTTACTTATAATTTGCTTTATTTCAGTTAACAGGCTGGTTGCGCAAAAGATAGACGGGCTCTGGTATTCAAGCGACCGTACACGTGTATATGAAATAAAAAAAACTACCGGAAATAAATATACCGCTGTTATAAAATCATCAACCCGGAAAAAAGACAGCCCCGGCTATGTTGTAATTAAAGACCTGGAATATAATGCCCGGCGTAAAAGATACGAAGGTGTTATTTACGCTGTGGAAGATGGTGATGCAACTTTTGTAAAGATCAGATTCACCAATACTAATAAAATCGTTTTGAAGCTAAGCAGGATGTTTGTTTTTGATGTTTCTATAAATTGGATAAGGGCTTAAATTAACGATGCCGGCTCTCTAAATATTTTTCATGCACAACAGCACTCATCGGCTTGCTATACACTTTACTTTCAACCCAACTGATGATATCGAGATAGGAAAACACCCTTGTTTCGTAGCGGTTCTTTTCAAACT
>JAOAUI010000336.1 GCA_030157685.1 Ferruginibacter sp.
ACCTGTATCATCACACTTAAATTCTCAACCAAAAACACAAAACAGAAAATGGGTATCAGTAATTCTTTACGAACAATGATTGCCAGTGCTGCAATAATGCCACCCAATGCCAGGCTACCCGTATCGCCCATAAAAACCTGCGCCGGATAAGCATTGTACCAGAGGAAGCCAATACATGCGCCAACAAATGCAGCAATAAAAATGGATAACTCACCCAGGTTGGGTATGTACATGATGTTGAGGTACTCGGCAAATTTTATATTACCACTTACGTATGCAAATATGCCCAGACAAATACCTATGATGGCGCTCACACCCGTTGCCAACCCATCCAATCCATCGGTAATATTGGCGCCATTGCTGACTGCAGTTACAATAAGAATTACAATGATGATGTACAATATATAGGCATATCCTTCCCAGCTTTTTGGTAAAAGTTTTGCATAATTAAACTCGTGATTTTTTACAAATGGGATAGTTGTAATGATGGTTCTGGTTGCATCAACAAATACTCTTGGTTTCCCATCTACAATAACCGTATCAAACTTTGCATTTGGTTTAGTTTGGATTTGAGCAACACTATCTGTCGATTTCACAATTTCTCTTTTCACCACCACACTCGGTGTAAAGTAAAGTGTGGCACCCACAATAATTCCTAACATAACCTGTCCGAAAATTTTAAACCTGCCAGCCAAACCATCACTGTCGCTTTTTTTGTAAGCAATGCCTTTTGCCTGTGCAATTCTTTTGGCTCTTATTTTTAAGTAGTCATCAATAAAACCAATAGTACCCAGCCAAACTGTGCAGAGTAACATCAGGCGGATGTAAACTTTATCGAGATTTGCCAACAAGAGCGTTGGTATTAAAATAGCCAGCAGGATAATGATACCGCCCATGGTGGGTGTTCCTTTCTTTTCATTTTGTCCTGCCAATCCAAGATCACGTACCGATTCTCCCAATTGTTTTTTCTGTAAATACTTAATCAGTTTTTTACCGTACACCGTTGTTATCACCAGGCTCAAAATCATAGCCAGCAGCACCCTGAAGGTGATGAACTGAAAAAGATTGATACCCGGAAACCGGAAACCTTCTTTAGCAAGCCAATCAAAAATGTGATATAACATATACTTTTAATTTTCAGAACTCTGAATCGTGAGTTGTGAATCGTGAGATCTAACTCACGTTTCACCATTCACACTTCACGTTTTTATTTTTCAAGCAACTCAAACATTTCATTCAAAATCTTCTTATCATCAAAATCATACTTCACGCCTTTTATATCCTGGTATTTTTCATGCCCCTTGCCGGCTATTAAAACAATGTCATCTTTACCGGCCAGGCTCACAGCTGTTTTAATAGCTTCCTTCCTGTCGGCAATAGAAATAACTTTTTTTTTTGCTGCTGCATTCACACCAGCCTGCATGTCTTTTAAAATTTCCAGCGGGTCTTCACTTCTTGGGTTATCAGAAGTAAGGATCACTTTATCACTATACTCGCAAGCCACTTCAGCCATTACCGGACGTTTGGTTTTATCCCTGTCGCCGCCACAACCAACCACGGTTATAACCTGCTCGTTACCCTGCCTTAAATTTTTTATAGTTGCCAGTACATTTAATAAAGCATCAGGCGTATGGGCATAATCAACAATGCCTTTTATTTTTTCTTTCTTACTTACCATGTAATCAAATCTTCCTTCCGCTCCATCCAGGCTGCTTAGTACCTGCAGCACATTATCTTTTTCTTCTCCTAAACAAACAGCTGCACCATACACTGCCAATAAATTGTATGCATTAAATTCGCCGATCAGCCGGAAGTACACTTCCTTTTCATTCACCGTCATATGCAAACCTTCCAGGCTGTTATCCAAAATCTTTCCTTTAAAATCAGCCATGGTTTTAAGGCTGTAGAAATATTTTTTTGCATGGGTATTCTGCAACATCACTGCACCACGTTTATCATCTGCATTGCTGATGGCAAATGCTGTGGAAGGCAGCTTATCAAACCATGATTTTTTTACCCTGATGTATTCATCAAATGTTTTGTGATAATCAAGGTGATCGTGTGTGATATTGCTGAATAATGCTGCAGCAAATTGTAATCCTGTTATCCTGCCCTGGTGAATGGCATGGCTGCTGCATTCCATAAAAACATAGGCACAACCTTCATCAACCATTTGTTTCAATAAAGCATTGATGGTAACTGCATCAGGTGTGGTATGCGTAGCTTCAATTATTTTTTCGCCAATCTGGTTTTGCACGGTGCTTATTAATCCGCATTTATAACCCATTGCTGTAAAAAGTTTCCACAGCAGTGTAGCAATGGTGGTTTTACCATTTGTACCTGTAACACCAACCAGTTTTAATTTCGAAGAAGGTTCGCCGTAAAAATTATGGCTCATATAACCTACAGCTTCTGCTGCGCTATCAACCTGCACATAAGTAACTGCTTCATTAATTACCGAAGGCAATGCTTCGCAAATAATTGCTATAGCTCCTTTTTCAATGGCACTTGTAATAAATTCATCGCCGTTTGTTTTAGTGCCTTTCAGGGCAATAAAACAATCGCCGGCCATTACTTTACGGGAGTCAATATGCAAGCCGTTGATTTCAATACCGGTATTACCCTTTACAGAGCGAATAGAAACTTTATATAGTATGTCCTGTAATATCAATTCAGTATTAAAGCAATGTTTTGGTTTTTATTAAAATTTTTTCCTGCTGTTAAAGACTGGTTCATTACCCTGCCCCTTCCGGTAGCAGTAACTTTCAATCCCATGTTTTCTAATAAATACACCGCATCTTTCAAGCCCATTCCGACAACGTTAGGGGTTACAGAACCGGATGTTGAATTTGAAACAGACGGTGTATTTAGTAT
>JAOAUI010000337.1 GCA_030157685.1 Ferruginibacter sp.
TTTGCGCAATGCATCCAGGTCAACCACTTCTCCCCTTGCATAGTTTATTAATATGCTTCCCTTTTTAAACCAGGCAAGCGTTTTTTTATTGATGAGATTTTTTGTGCTGGCCAGTTCAGGCACATGCAGCGTTACAATATCTGAATGCGTAATAACCTCTTTCAGGCTTTTCCTGTTTTCGGCGTTGCCCAAAGGCAATTTTGTTTCCACATCATAAAAAATAACTTTCATACCCAGGCTTTCGGCAAGCACACTTACCTGCTTGCCAATATTACCATAACCAATTATGCCCAGGGTTTTACCTCTTAATTCATAACTGCCGCTGGCTTCCTTAAGCCATATACCTTCATGCGCAGCTTTGTTTTTATCTATAATTTTTCTGATGAGCATTATGGAAGCGCCAATTACCAACTCGGCCACACTGCGGGTATTACTGTAGGGCGCATTAAAAACAGCCACACCATTTTTTGTTGCTGTTTTTAAATCTACCTGGTTAACGCCAATGCAAAAACAGCCAATTGCCTGTAATTTTTGTGCAGCATCCAGTATCTTTTTTGTGATCTGTGTTTTGCTGCGTATGCCAAGCAGGTGAACTTCTTTTATAGCCGACATCAGTTCAGCTTCGGTTAAAGCACCATTAATTTTTTTAACATTGGTATATCCGGCAGTATTAAAATTTGTAACAGCAACATCACTTATATTTTCTAAAAAGAGAATGTTTATCTTTTCTTTGGGATAACTGGTTATTTTTTTATCTGCCATGATGATTACTGCGTATTTTGCACAAATATATTCTATCTGAACCGTAAATAATTATCATGCCTGTATTGCCCAAAACATTTTCATTTACTTTTTTATTTTACCTGTTTGCATGTGTTTTAATAAATACAGCCTGCAATTCAACAGGTAATAAAGACAAAAAAAACGGCGCAGACAGTTTACAGATAATTGACCTTCCAAAGTCAGTAGCCGTATCTGCTGCTGAAGCCATCCGCATAAAAAATGCATGCCAGGTTTGGTACGATACCGTTTTACTGCAAAAAGGTTTTAACGGCGGAATTATTGTTGCCAAAGATGGCAATATCGTTTTTGAAAAATACATCGGCACAGGGCATTTACCGGGTAAGGATACCATTACAGAAAATTCATCCATGCATATTGCATCCATTACCAAAACTTTTACAGCCATGGCTGTTTTAAAATTGCAGCAGGATGACAGTTTGAATATTGATGATGAGTTCAGCAAATATTTTCCGGCATTTAATTATCCCGGTGTAACTATACGTTGCCTTTTAAACCACCGCAGCGGATTACCCAACTACAATTATTTTATGGAAACCCTGGGATGGGATAAAGCCCGCTTTGTAAAAAATGAAGACGTGCTCAATTATTTAATTACCTACAAAGCAGCATTGCCCGATGTTTTGCCACCCGGCGTACATTTCTCTTACTGCAATACCAATTATGCCCTGTTGGCTTTATTGATAGAAAAAATTACAGGGGCAACCTATGCTGCTTATCTGAACCGTACTTTTTTCATCCCATTGCAAATGAAGCAAACGTATGTTTTTTCTTTGGCCGATACATTAAAAGCCATACCCAGCTACAACTGGCGGGGAGTACCGGAAGCATTTAATTTTCTGGACCAGGTTTATGGTGATAAAAATATTTACACCACCCCACGCGACCTGCTGCTCTGGGACAGGGCTTTATCTTCTAATTTAATTTTTACCCTGCAAACACTTGACCAGGCTTATGCACCCTACAGTAACGAAAAGCCCGGCATGCGCAATTATGGCCTTGGCTGGCGTATGAACATTTTTCCCGATGGGAATAAGATCATTTATCACAATGGGTGGTGGCATGGCAGCAATGCTACTTTTATAAGGTTGCTTAAAGAAAAAGCAACCATCATTGTAATTGGCAATAAATTCACCAGGGCGGTGTATCATGCCAAAGTACTTACTTCCATTTTTGGAAATTATTACCTTCCGGGTGATGAGGAAGAAAATGTGGTTTTGAAAGATTCGCTTAAATTAGAGCGGCCTGTATTAAAAAACGACAGCACCCTAATGCTACATTCAAAAAAAGTAAAAAAGGGTTTGCCAAACAAAAAAGACAGTTTGTAGAAAGCTGTATTATTTCTTATAAAACCGAATCTACATCTCATTAAATTATGCAGGTTTTGCAGGTTTTTACACAGTATGTGCAATATTTTTATTGAAATTTTGCTGTTTTCTGCATTTTAATTCCTAATTTGATTAGGAATAACTAACTAATGCTGAAAAGAGAAAGACAGGCGTACATTGTACACCAGGTAAATCTGCATAATAAAGTATTGTCAAATACCTTAAGCTGCGAAATTGATGTTTCGGAAGACACCATACGCAGGGATTTACAGGAACTGGATGGCAAGGGCAAATTAATAAAAGTTCATGGTGGCGCATTATCTCATGCATTTAACGATATCACTTACCCTTCCAAAAAAATTTATTCGCAGGACAGTAAAAGAATCATTGGTGAAAAAGCTGCACGCCTTATAAAAGACGGCATGTTTGTATTAACCGGTGGAGGTACCACCATTATTGAAATGGCAAGGTCACTGCCGGTAAATCTTTCTGCAACCTTTATCTCAGGCAGTATTCCGGCCATTGTTGAATATATGCACCACCCCATGATTGAAGTAATTGTGATTGGCGATAAATTATCAAAAAACTCAAAAATAACATTGGGTACGCATGCCATTGCCAAAATAAATACCCTTAAACCCGATTTATGTTTTTTGGGTATTAATGCTATTGATTTAAAGTACGGTATAACCGACAGCGACTGGGATGTAGTACAGATAAAGCAATCCATGATTGAGGCATCGCAAAAAGTTGTGTGCCTCACCATTTCTGAAAAGATAAACACCATGCAACCGGTAAAGGTTTGCGATTTAAAAAAGATAGATATCTTAATAACCGAATTGCCAAAAGAACACCCCCTGTTGCAACCTTATGTAGCTGCAGGCATAACAGTAATGTAAATAAATTTAAAATAGAACTTTTTTTAAACAACCAAAACACGACTTATATGAGAAAATTTACAAACAGATTGATTGCTATTCTGTTTTTCCTGGTCCCATTATTAGCACAGGCACAGGCACCGGTTAGCGGCCGGGTGCTTGATGAAAAAGGCCAACCCGTTGTAGGCGCTACTGTACTTGTAAAGGGTGCAAAATCGGGAACAAAAACAGATGCAAACGGAAACTTTACCATTAATGCCAAAACAGGAGATGTATTGGTTATCAGTTCCGTTAATTTCGGCAGCCAGCAAACCAAGGTTAAGGATGGTGGCAATGTTACCGTTAATTTAATTGCCAAAGATGGTACCATGGATGAAGTTGTTGTAACTGCCATGGATATTAAAAGAGATCCCCGTGAATTGGGGTACTCTGCACCTAAAGTGAGTGGTGCAGAAGTACAGGAAACCCAGCGTGAAAATTTCTTAAATGCATTGTCAGGCAGAGCAACAGGTGTAAGCATAACCCCTACCAGTGGTAATGCAGGTGCATCTACCAATATTGTTTTAAGAGGTTACAATTCACTTTCACTCAGTAACCAGCCCTTGTTTGTAGTAGATGGTGTTATTGTAGACAATTCGGTTATAGACGAAAACAGTAATAGCGGATCGGGTTTGGGCCTTGTAGAATCTGCTGCAAGAAATGTAAATCAAACCAGCAATAGAGGTAATGATTATACCAACCGGGTTAGTGACATGAATCCGAATGATATTGAAAGTTATACTATACTGAAAGGTCCTGAGGCAACAGCCTTATATGGCAGCCAGGCAAGTTCCGGTGCTATTATTATAACCACTAAAAAGGCAAAGAAATTTGAATCAAATAAGTTCAAACTTGGAGGCATCAATTACGACAACAGTTTCAGGGTTCAGTTCGTTGAAAGATTACCTGAAATTTTCACTGATTATGATATGGGTACCAACGGAAGGCTGGACAGTAACTTTGCTTACTTTGGCCCTAAACTGCCGGCAGGTACAGCAAAAAGAGACCAGGCAAAAGATTTTTTTAAAAATGGCTTTTCGCAAACACATAACCTTACTGTAGACGTAGGTAATAAAGCCACCAGTTTTAAATTATCTGGCTCCGCTTTCGATCAGTCGGGAACAATACCTGATAATAAATATACCAGGTATACATTTAAAATCAGTAACACAACAAAGATTAAGAAATTCCTGGAAATTACTCCTTCATTTACCTACACACATAGTATTAATAAAAAACCAATACGCAGCAGCAACGGATATTTAACAACCCTTTTGCGCTGGCCGGTTAATGTAGATATCAATGAAGCTTATAATGCTGATGGAACCAAAAAAGAATTATATACATCTGGCGATGCAAATGAGGAACTTGATAACCCGGTATGGAATGTAAAGAATAACAGGAGTTATGATAAATTAAATAAACAACAGTACACACTGGGTATAAATATTTTTCCGCTGAAATGGTTAACTGTAAACGGCCGTTTTGGTTATGAAACATATAAAAATGACGGCTGGACTTTTTATCATCCCGAAACTTTTTTACTAACCAAAGCTACACGGGGATCGCAGGATAATTATTACAGAAAATATGAAGGGTACAACCATACAATTTCAGTCACTGCAAAAAAATCTTTAGGTAAATTTAATGGCAGGTTAATGGTGGGTACGATGTGGCAGGATTATAGAACCAGTGCCTGGTCTAACTATGGAACCGGTATTGCAGATGCTACTACTTTTCAGTTTGATCCAAAAATGATTGGAGACTCAAATGCAACCAATATATTAACAAGATTGAGGCTCTATCGCAATAATGTTTTTCAACAATATAATTACAGGCAAATAAGGCAACTGGCCTATTTTGGTGAAGTTGCAATTAACTGGAATAATATCATTTTCTTTAATTACACACACAGGTTTGAAGAAGGGTCTACATTACCGAAAATAAACCGCAGGGTTAACTACCCTGCCGGCAGTGCCAGTATAATATTTACCGATCTGATTAAGCCACTTAAGAAAAGTAAAATACTGAATTATGGAAAGTTAAGGGCATCACTGGCTAATACAGCTAAATCAAACAGCCCTTATTCAAACCAGTCGGTGTTTACATTACAAACCTCCAGTGGTGGTGGTTATGGGTATGATTTTACCAATAATAATTTTCAACTGCTCCCTGAAAGGCAATCTACCTATGAAATAGGTACTGAATTAAGGCTTTTTAAAAGCAGGCTTTCTATTGATGCCACTTATTATAATACTTTAAACAAAGATCAAATTCTGGAACTGGTAAGAACCAGTTATGGTACCGGATTTATTTTAAACACATTAAACCTGAGCAGTACCAGAAATGAGGGTGTTGAAATTGCAGTTAATTACAAAATAGTGCAACAACCCAAATTAACCTGGAATATAGGTTTTAATTTTACCAGAACCTGGAACAAATTACTGACCCTGCCTGATAACCTGCCGGAATTTTACATTTCGGATACATGGTTGTATGGTAATGCCAGGGCCGGTTTAAGAAGAGGCGGACCAACAACCAGTATTACTGCAGCCGGTTATGCAAGAAATAATGCCGGACAGGTTTTAATTGACCCTGCAACAGGTTTTCCTGTTTTAGATCCCACTTTCCTTGTACGGGGTGACAGAAATCCGGATTTTACCTTAGGTATAAATAATACACTTAAATATAAAAACTGGTCACTTAATATGCTTTGGGAGGCTAAAGTAGGCGGCGATATCTATAATGGCAATGAATTATTTTTAACTACTATTGGCCGTAGCAGGTTAACTGCCAATAGAGAATCTACCCAGATATTTAATGGTGTATTAAGAGATGGTTTAGAAAATACAGCAACTCCTACAAAAAATAATATCGCAATTCTACCCTATTTAAACCAGGGTTATTATACAGCCGCTTTTCCCGAAGAATACTTTATTGAAAAAGATGTGAGCTATATGCGTTTAAGGGATTTAACGGTGAGTTTTAATTTCAAAGATGTGCTTAAGAAAACAAAATACATTAAATCGCTCACTGCATTTGTTACAGGTAACAACCTCATACTTATTTCCAATTATACAGGTGCCGACCCGGCAGTAAATGGTACTACACCAGGTACCCGTGGGGTGGGTGCATTTGGATTTGATTATGGTACTGTACCTGAACCAATCAGTTTAAACTTTGGCCTGCGTGCCGGATTTTAATCAATTAAAAACTTAAAACTCAGTTTATGAAATCAATAAAATATTTAACTTTTATTACCTTGATTGGTGTTATAATTTCATCCTGTACAAAAAAACTGGATGAAGCGTATTTTAATCCCAATGCACCGGTAAAAGTAAAACCATTGGAATTATTGCCACCCATACAATACCAGATGGCATTAAACCTGCAGGAAGATTATATGTATGTAGGAACAACTGTACAAAATTTTGCATTAAGACAGGTGTTTGGTACAACCGGTTTAACTACCAGAGATAATACAATTACAAGACATGAGCGTATGGGCTATTTCCCTAATGTAGATAACAGTGGCGGCATCTGGCGTATGCACTACTGGAATATCGGACAAAATTTAAACCGCATGATTGATTGGGCTGCAGAAGACAATCAATGGGATTATGTGGGTGCCGGATATGCCATACAGGCCTGGAGCTGGCTTGTACTTACCGATTATCATGGAGAAGTAATACTGGATGAAGCCTATAATACAAGCCAGCTTTCTTTTAAATACAATACACAGGACAAAGTGTATGATCATGTACGTAACCTATGCAAACTTGCCATTGAAAATTTTGATAAACCTGTTTCAGGTGGTGATTTTGCAGCAGCTGACCAATGGTTTTACGGAGGAGATATAAACAAATGGAAAAAATTTGTGTATGGTATTATGGCCAGAAGCTATAGTCATCTTTCCAATAAAGCTTCATTCAAACCCGACTCAGTTATTTACTATTGCGATAAAGCGATGCAAACTCCTGCAGAAGATGCAGTATATAAATATGTTGGCGGGCCGGTAAATAACCAGAATAACTATTGGGGCCAGTTCAGGGCCAATAATGTAAACCTGCGCCAGTCTAAATATATAGTTGAACTGATGACAGGTGTAAACCCCACCTTTGCGGGTGTTGATGATCCCCGTCGCTGGTATATGCTTTCAACCTGCCCAAGCCCCAATTTTGATGTCATGAATGGCTTAGAAGTTACAAAGGGAGAACTGCCGTTTGCAGCAAACTTAAGACCTAATAACTTTTATGGAAGTTCGGGTGTACCCACAGTAGACACTGCCAGGTTTATATTCAGAAATAATTCTGAATATCCATTTATGACTTCCAGCGAAATACAGTTTATGAAAGCCGAGGCCGCCTTCAGAAAGAACGATAAAGCAATGGCTTTAAGCGCCTACAGGCAGGGAATTTCTCAACATTTTGATATGCTTTTGAGTAAATACAACGTAAACATAAGGCCAACAAGAGTTATGACAGCTGCTACAAGAGATGCCTTTGTTTCAAATCCTCTGGTCGTTCCGGCTGTTGTTGGAAATCTTACATTAAGCATGATTATGCAACAAAAATATATAGCATTATGGGGCTATAACATCATTGAAACATTTACTGATTTAAGAAGGTATCATTACACAGACCTTGATCCGGCAACGGGGCAACAGGTTTACCGCACTTTTACGCCCCCACAGGGAACAGACCTTTGGCCGGATAATGGTGGCCCCACAAAATACACTTTCAGAATCAGGCCAAGGTTTAACTCGGAATATGTATGGAATATTGCAGAGCTTGCAAAATTTGGCGGCGACCAGTTAGATTATCATACAAAAGAAATGTGGTTCTCATTACCTTAATTTTAAAATTAAAAAAGTAAATATGAAAAGAATAATATTTTCAGCTTTTATTACTGCGGCTCTTTTTAGCTCCTGCAATAAAAATGAACTGAATGACATAAATGCATGGGGGTATGTTACGCCAGATAAGGCCTTAATAAAATTCATGAATTCCTACACGGCTTTAACCCCTTCTTTAGGTTCGCCATCAGCAAACGGACCAACGGTAAATTATTTTGTAAATGGTGTGAAAATGAATGCAACAGCCTTAGCTTACTCAGGCTTATACCCGGTTGTTGGAGGTGGTTTCGCTGAAGCACCAAGCGGCCCGGTTATCATTCAGGCAGTTTTAAGCCGCACAACAGGCAGTTCACTTCCCAGTGATACCATTGCCAGCGGTAAATTTATTTTAGGGCCAGGTGTAGCGCATAGTGTTATATTGGTGGATACGATGCCTAACCCAACTCCGTTTAATCCAATCATGATGGTGGTACAGGAATCGGTAAGTATGCCAGCTTATGGTAAATTTAAAATCCGTTTACTTAACCTGGTTGCCACAAACGAAGTTTATGAATTATATAATTCCACCACTGCAACGGTCCTTACTTCGGGCATAACTTTCAAAAACATGTCACCTTGGATCGAATTACCAACTTCAACCCCCAGCAGTGTTTACCAGATAAGGTTGGCTGGAACAACGACTGTGATGGCGACATCAACTGCCTTAAGTGGTGGTAATCAACGCTCTTATACCTTTTGGGCAAGAGGGAATCCATCGGTAAGTGGCCGAACAAGAACACTTAGTTCTTATATCAGTCAATAAAAACAAACTGAATAATCCTAAAAGAGCTTTCCGGTTGGAAAGCTCTTTTTATATCAACAGTTTGTTTCTTCTACCCAAAAAACAGGTAACAAACCACAATACTGGTAATAATACCTACCAAATCGGCCAACAGCATCGCTCCTATTGTATATCTTGTATTTTTAACTGCTACGGCGCCAAAATAAACAGCAATCACATAAAAAGTAGTATCGCTGCTGCCTTGTAAAACGCAGGCAAGCCGCCCGGCAAATGAGTCTGGTTCAAATGTACGCATGGTATCTACCATCATGCCCCTGGCACCGCCGCCACTCATCGGTTTAATAAGTGCAGTAGGTAAACCATCTACAAACCGGGTATCAGCACCCATTGCTGCAAACATGGTTTTTATACCTTCAATGATCACATCAAAAGTTCCGCTGGTGCGTAAAAGCGAAATAGCCACCAGCATACCTACCAAATATGGAATGATCTTTATGGCAACCTCAAAACCTCCTTTTGCACCTTCAATAAAAGCATCAAAAACATTTATCTTTTTGTACAAGCCACCTAAAACAATAATAAAAAAAACGAGTAAGATGATTCCTGTGCTTAATTGCTCACTGAATATATTAACGCCAACTGTATTTAAGCTGTTAATAAAAAATACCAGTAAAGCTATAATACCCGAAATACCCAATACCCAGCCCAATACAACCGGCTGAAACAGTTTTATTTTTTGTTTAAAAGAAACAATCAGCAAAGCCGCCATGGTTGCAACAAAAGTTGCAACCAGGCAGGGGATAAAAATATCGGTTGGGTTGGCAGCCTTGGTACCATTGATACCCACCGTAACAGCTCTTACTGCAATTACCGATGTTGGTATCAATGCCAGGCCGGCAGCATGTAAACACAGGAACATAATTTGTGCATTACTGGCAGTACTTTTATTGGGGTTCAGCTCCTGTAAACTTTCCATGGCCTTAATACCAAAAGGTGTTGCGGCATTATCAAGCCCAAGCATGTTGGCGCTAAAGTTCATCATAATATGCCCGTGTGCAGGATGCCCCTTTGGTACTTCGGGAAAGAGCTTAGAAAAAAACGGGCCTACAATTCTTGATAAGAAACGAATACCGCCGGCCTTTTCGGCAATACTCATAAAACCCATGAACAAAGCCATGATACCAATTAAACCAATGCAAATGTTTACAGCGGTGGTACAGGTGGCAATAACCCCATCCATCGGCTTTTGTTTTCTGCCGGTTATATATTCGGGCCCTACAATCCTTGCACCGGCAAATTTTGCCTGCAATTTTAAGGCACTGTCGTTTGTAGCCCGGTTGGCCAGTAAGTATTTTGTTTCTTTATCAGCCTCTTTTTGCAAAACATAGCCATAGTCTTTCATTTCTTTTGAAAGAGTGGCCGTTGAACTACTGTCTAAAACCGATACAAACCTGTAATCATCTTTAGCTGTACCGGTAACCATGCGGCCAAAAATATCATCCCGGCTGCTATTAAAAGCAAAATGATAACCTGCCACTAATAAAGCTATAATGATAAATGCCGACCAGATTCTGCTTAAAGCCATAATAAACAATTAAGAATTGAAAATTAAGAATTAAAAATTAAATACAATGAATTGATAAGCCATGCTGTAAATAAACCTGCCAAATATTAATTACCCTTACCTTTGCAACCAATTTTTAATTTTTCATTATTCATTTTTAATTAAAGAAATGGCTTTAAAAGCAGGAATAGTAGGATTACCCAACGTAGGCAAATCAACCTTATTTAATGCGGTAAGCAACAGTGCCAAGGCACAGGCAAGCAATTACCGTTTTTGTACCATAGAACCCAATACAGGCCTGGTAAATGTACCCGACCCCCGTTTGGATAAACTGGCCGAACTGGTAATTCCAGACAGGACCGTGCCTACACAGATTGAAATTGTGGACATAGCCGGCCTGGTACGTGGTGCCAGTAAAGGCGAGGGCCTGGGCAATAAATTTTTAGCCAATATACGTGAGGTAGATGCCATTATTCATGTGGTACGTTGTTTTGAAGATGAAAATATTTTAAGGGACGAAGGCCCCATAAACCCGGTTAGCGATAAAGAAATTATTGAAACCGAACTACAGCTGAAAGACCTGGAAAGTGTAGACAAGAAAATGCAACGTACAGAAAAAATGGCCAAGACCGATCCCAAGATGAAGGTTGAACTGGAGACACTGATCAAATGCAAAAAGCACCTGGAAGAAGGTAAGAATATCATCAGCCTTGGCCTATCAAAAGAAGATAAATCGGCCATTGATGATCTTTTCCTGCTTACCGACAAGCACATTTTATACGTTGCCAATGTTGATGAAGCCAGTATGCATACAGGCAATAAATATTCTGCTGCATTGATTGATGCGGTAAAGAACGAAGGCAACGAAGTGATTGTAATGACCAATGCCATTGAAGCACAAATTGCCGAGTTTGAAAATCCCGAGGACAAGGCCATGTTTATGGAAGAATATAAAATGGTAGAACCTGCATTAGATAGATTAATTCATTCAACTTATAAATTGCTCAACCTCTCAACCTATTTCACTGCAGGTGTGCAGGAAGTAAGGGCCTGGACGATAGAGAAAGGCTGGAAAGCGCCACAGGCCGCCAGTGTAATACATACCGATTTTGAAAAAGGTTTTATTAAAGCCGAAGTAATTGCCTACGATGATTTTTTAAAATACAAATCAGAAGCAGCCTGCCGTGAAAACGGAAGATTGCGTATTGAAGGAAAAGAATACCTGGTGCAGGATGGCGATGTGATGCATTTCAGGTTTAATGTTTAATCGAAATTATCTGCATAAAAAACGGACTTCTGAAAATCAGAAGCCCGTTTTTATATTATCGGTTAAATATTATTGAGGTCTTAAAACCTGGTCAATTTTATGTATTGTTCCATTCACAAAGAACTGGTCGCTTGTACCATTTGGCTCTGGTGTTGGGTTAATCAAAATGTTTGACGCTGTAGGATTAGCAATACCTTTTACAGTTGCAGCACTAACAAATGGGCCCGTAAAAGTGCAGGTTAAACTCACACCGGGGTGTGTTGGTACTGCACTGTTTAACAAAGTTGGATACGAGGTTGCTGTAGTAGGAAAGTTATTGGTGAACGCCCTGGTACCCAGCAAATGATAAACTACTATTCCTTTTACAGTTGTTGGCGTAAGTACAGAGTATAAAGCCGGATTACTGAACACTCCTGGTGTAGATGCAAGCACAGCTGCTTGTGCAGCAGCAGTTGCAGGTGGTACTCCCTGAGCAATTAAAGCGAGTGTTATCTGCCCGGTAAGAAGTTGTTGGAAAGCCAGGTTTGTTGGCGCAAACACAGTAATATTTGGCCCAAAATTACTCAACACCCAAACTAGACTTGCAGAAGTAGTTGGTGCTACACCGCTGTCGGCACGATTTATAGCAGCAGCTAAATAAGTCATATCTGCATCTGCAAAAATTCTTTGTGCCAAAACCTTTTGTGGTGGCGCTGGCATAGCAGCAGCTGTATGTATTACCCCATTGGCGGCAGCTAAATTTACAGCCAGCAATGGTATATTATTAACCCAGTTGCCATTACGTGTGCTGGGAAAAGTAAGTAATCTAACCAATGGATTAAAGCCTGGTGTACCTGCTGTTGGGTTTAAATGGGTTGGGTAAAACCAATTGGGAAAAGTACCCGGTACACTCGCAGTTGTTATTTTTTGAGGGATCATGTTATAGCTAACAATACTTGCTGCTGTTGCAACCGGAAGGCTACCAGCAATAAAGCCAGAAACAATTGCATCGGGAGTACCAATAGGTATAAGACCACCAGATGCTGCTGCAACAAACTGCCTCATGGCAGCATTATTGGGCACAAACATGGTAAATATGTTCGACTTGGTATTTATTGTAGTAAGCATACCGCCTCTAACAATCATCCTGTAGTATAAACTGTCATCTGGTATAGTTGCAATGGTTTCACCCAGTGCCAGGCCTGCTGGTGCAACTACAACCGGTGTTGCAAACTGCTCCACATCTTTATTACAGGAAGAT
>JAOAUI010000338.1:0-6760 GCA_030157685.1 Ferruginibacter sp.
CACGCACATCAACCTGAATGATCTGAAAAACATTTTCGGTATCAATACCTATATACTCGTGAATGATGCGGTTACGAAAGCCTTTTATTTTTTGTGCCGCTTCCATCATACGAAGCAGATACAACATATCATTTTTAATCCACGCTTGAAGCGGGACAAGTTATGCGGTTGCATACTGCATATCTTTAAATGCACGATACAAAATAACCGGCTCGGCATTTTTCTTCATCATAATATCAAAATGAATACCGGTTTGTGCTTCCAGCTTTTGTTTCATATCCAGAACCTGGCTATAGTTGAGGTCTTCTTCTATAAACAGGTCTATATCACGAAATGCTTCGCCCCGTGCGAATGATCCAAATACGCCTACTTTTTTGATACCATAGGTTTTGTACAAACCCATTTCATCAAATAAACTAAAAAGCTCTTTTATACCGCTAACTTTTTCCATCATGCAAAGATAATAAAAAACAAATGGTGAGTCGTGAGCAGTGAGTCGTGAGTGGGCAGCTTTTATAATTTTCAGATACTACAAATTATCAGGCTCCAAAACTAAGAACTAAAAACTAAGAACTATTAACTCCACTTGCCTCTGCCTTATTCCTTTAATTTCTTCACCGTTTTACTATTCAGCAGCGACTTCATCTGTGTAATGGCTATTTTGTTCAACTGCTGCAATCTCTCATTTTGAGGTATTCCCTGGTGAATGAGAACAGCATTAATGCTTTCCATGTTGGATAATACAACCAATTGTTCAATACCTGCAGCATCCCGGATATTTCCTGCCATCTTCGGGTTATCATTTCGCCATTGAGCCGCAGTCATTCCAAACAAGGCCATATTTAAAATATCTGCCTCGCTGGCATATATCTGGTTCACCTGTAATTTACTCAGTTCTTTTGGAACCAGGTTTTCTTTGATAGCATCTGTATGAATGCGATAGTTTACTTTGGTTAATGTTCTTTGAAGGTTCCATTCCAGGTTCAGGCGGTTATTTTCATCTTCCTTTAGCCGCTGAAATTCTTTAATCAAATAAAGTTTAAACCCTGCATTTACCCATGATGCAAATTCAAAAGCAATATCTCTATGTGCATAAGTTCCTCCTTTATTCCCTGCTTTTGAAATTAGCCCCCTTGCATTAGTAGCTTCGATCCATTTGGTTGGCGACAAAGTAAAAGAATTACTGCCAGCCTCAAAGAGAAAGGAGTCGAATTCGACCCCTTTGAAACCGGGGTTATTGAGCTGTTCCCAAAGACCTAAAAACTCAATGGTCGTTCTTGAACGCATCCAGTTTTTAACTACATCCTTAGGCTCTTCCGCATTTTTGTTTCTGGCGATATCGGTTAAAGAAATGAAATCTTCTACTCCAATTTTTAAAACAGAAATGGATAAGTTTTTTACAATTATGATTTCAGCCTTTGCCATTTTATCAGCTGTTTAAAAGATTAAATTATCGCCTGACTTTTAATTATGGCGAATTCGCCATAATTAAAACCGGAATTTTACATGGTTTCCCAAATACCTAAAAACTCAACTGTATTAAGGTTTCGAAGCCAGTCGGCTATAAAAAAATCCCCGTCTTTGGCCTTCAACATATCAGTTAACGAAATGTAGTCCGAATCAGCTTCTTTGATGATAGTTATTTCAACTCCCTTTACCAGTATTTTTTTATTTTTTGTCATTACAATAATAAATCGTGAGGCGTGAGTAGTGAGTGGGCAGCTTTTATAATTGTCAGATACTGCGAATCAGCAGGGTCTAAAACTCCCGACTCCTGACTCCTAACTAATCACGCTCTGCAAACTTTTATGCAGCTTTCTTTTATACCACTCGTAACTAAACTGTGCTTTCAGTTTTTGCTGGTTGGGTTTGTGTTGTGTTGGGTTATCCAGTATTTTTTTGATGGCTGCTTCAATTTCGGGCAGTTTATCGGGGTTGATAATGGTGCCCAGTTCGCCATTACAAAGCGCATCTACACTGCCATCCTTATTACCGGCAATCACCGGCAGGCCGTAATACATGGCTTCTATAAATACAATACCAAAACCTTCTTTTTCGCTGGGCATAATAAAGAGGTCGGCCAGTTTAAAATGTAATGCCATTTCCCCTTCAGGCACAAAGCCGGTAAAAATAACTTTATCCTCCAGTCCCAGTTTGCGGATGATGGCATCCAGGCGGTTCTTTTCCACGCTATCATATTTGCCTACCAGCAGGTAGCGCAGCTGGGGGTACTGCGGTATCAGCGCAGGCAGTGCTTCCAGTACCCGGTCGTAGCCCTTGTACTGCTCGGTATCTACCATGCGGCTAACCGTGAGCATCACCTGGCTTTGGCTGTTGAGCCCGTAGCGTTCCAGTAAAAAACCGACCTTGCCTTTTAAAAGTGGCTGCTCCAAAAAAGGGTCCAGGCAATTGTTCATCACCGAAAACTTTGTTTCGGGTAAGCCGTATAATGTCTTCATTTTATCCTTTGTAAATTGGCTTACCGGTATAAAAAGATCAATCTTACCCAGCAGCCATTTTTTCCAGGCTGCCACCGGCCGCCACACTTCAATACCATGTGTAATCATTACCAGTTTAACACGGGGGTTCACCATTTTAATAAAGATACCCACCAGCAACAGGTTAACATGGCTCATCAGCACAACATCGGCCCTGCGTCCTGATCCAATGCTTTTTAAAACATACCCCACTTTATTATTATTGAACCCCCTGAATATGGTTTGTGGAAAATAACGGTTGTCATCGGCCTTATGCTTTTCGCCATACATGGAAAATACTTTTACCGAACCTCCATACTGCAAACAAAGTTCATTAAGCGCCTTTCCCGCAACCCGGCAAACTTTTTCAATACCACCGGTGGCGGAGAAGATGCGGAGGGTGAGGAAGAGGATTTTTGAAGGCAAGAGTAGTCGGGAGTTATTAGTCGGGAGTTAGGAGTAAATAGTTCTTAGTTTTTAGTTCTTAGTTTTGGAGCCTGATAATTTGTAGTGTCTGAAAAATCTAAATGCTACCCACTCACGACTCCAGACTCCCGACTTACCACTCCCGACTCACGACTCTTTCCTCACGTTCAACAGCAGCAAACTCATTAACTGGCTCCAATGCATCTGCCCTTCACTGAATTTTTTAAAATTAGCTGTACCGGCAGGCCCTGCACCATGCATCGTATCCTGTACAAATTCACTATTCCGCATCCACTGGGCAAAGGGAAATGAAAATCCCATTTTAGGGCGGTTCCATACCTGTTCGGGTAATATGTCCACAAAACTGTCTATCAGTAACTGCTTGGGAAAAATACCACTGTATTTAATATCACTTTTTATGCTTTGTACCAGGTTCACAAAATCCCTGTCAAGAAACGGCACCCTTATCTCTATGCCATGGGCCATACTCATCACATCCGAATCACGCAGCAACTGGTTTTGCATATACAGGTTTGTTTCTATCCAGCTGGCCCGGTTGCCCGAACTTAAACAATCAATAGGATGCAGCTGTGGCTGCACTTCCAGCACGTTCCATACTTCCCCTTCGCTCATGCCCAATTGCCTGGCAATATTAACCGGGCTGAATTGCCCCCTTAAAAAAAGATAAAGGCCTTTGGCACCACCTAAACTTAAATAGGTCATGCGTTTTAATTTTTTGGAGCCCGAATAGCGGCCAGACCGCAGCAATGCAGCCGGTAACTTTTCTATCCAGTTCACTTTATCAATGCGGTTAAAAGATGGGTAACCGCCAAACAGTTCATCGCCGCCCACACCCGATAACACAGCTTTTAAACCACTTTCCTTTGCATACTTGCTGATGAACCAGGTATTAATACCATCGCAGCCGGGCATGTCCATGGCGTTGATAATGCCAGGCAGCTGTTTTTGAAATTCTTTTTCGGTAAGCGATTCCTGCCAGTTGGCACATTCCAGCTGGTTGATCACCAGGTCCTGGTATTTTTTTTCAGAATAATTTGCTTCCTCAAAAATAATAGACAATGTTTTCAGCGTGGCTTTTTGATATTTTGCCGCCAAAATAGCCATGATGCTGCTGTCGAGCCCGCCACTTAAAAAAACGCCAATGGGTGCATCGCTGATGAGATGTCGCTGTACCGCTTTGGAAAGCATATCCCGGATGGCCGTTTTAGCTCCTTCCCGGTTATTTATCTTTTCAGTGTAACCCGTAAAGGAAAATTGTTCAATATCCCAATTGGCACCGGCGCAGTTATAGCGAAGAAAACAGCCCTTGGGTAAGGGTTTTACATCCTGCAGGGTGGTTACCGGTTCGGGCAAATGTCCGTATGCAAGCAGATAAACAGGCCAATCCTTATTTTCGTGCTGCAACCAGGGTACAGCAGCAAATGCCCTTATCTCCGATGCAAAGCAAAGGCCACTGCCTGTATAGGAATAATAGAGCGGCTTAATGCCAGACCTGTCTCTTACCAGGTAAATGACTGCAGCCCGGCTATCCCAGAGTGCAAAGGCAAACATGCCGTTAAAGCGTTTGAACGCATTGGTGCCCCAGGCAGCAAAAGCTGCCAGTATCACTTCGGTATCGCTGGCCGATCTGAACTGATAACCCGCAGCAACCAGTTCGGCCTTTATTTCTATATAGTTATACAGTTCGCCATTATAGCTTATCCAGTAGCGCTCCTTATCATAGCTCATGGGCTGGTGCCCGCCGGGGCTCAGGTCAATCAATGCCAGCCTGCGGTGGCCCAATACCAGTTTATGCTCCGCATCACTGTAAAATCCTTCATCATCCGGCCCGCCATGTTTCAGGCTGTTGCACATCTTCTTTACCATCAACTGGTTTTCTTCTATGGAAAGAGATGGGGATAATATGCCGGCGATTCTACACAAGAAGTCGTGAGTGGTGAGTCGTGAGTCGTGAGTGCTTGCTAACTGCTGGCCTCTATGCCCGAAAGGCCACTCCTGCTATTGTAAAAGTTAAATAAATGCAAATGGATACCCACGGCTTCAAAAATATTCAGCACACGGTAACCACGGATATAGCTTAAAATTTCGGGCTGCTAAAGTCATTCGAAGAATGACACTTTGTGCCTTTGAGTCTTAGTGGCTATCATTTACTGCGTAGCAGAAAATCCTTCGGATTTGGTTGTATAGATCAGAAAAAAATTAACCTACCTCAAAAACTCACTCACTTTTTGCTGAATAAATTTTTTAACCGATTCCCAGGTTTGTCCTTTAAGGCTGATGGGGTCTTCGCTTTCTTCGGCATCATCAAAATAAGTGAGCGCCTGTGGTATTGAAATTAAGAGGTTTTGATCCGGAAATTTTGTTTCATGAAAACGAATCATATCTTTCAAATGATAATGGTGCATCAGTTCGTATACATCCCAGAAATCTTTTTTCTTACCTCTGCCCAGAATAGCATTAAACTTCATGGCAATAATATCAGCGTCTGAATACATTCTGATATTAGCGGTTGATTCGATCTCCCCTATCAATGGGTGAGGGTGATAGATGATATCAACTTTTACATCATCGAGGTAACAAAATATACCCCATTTTACAGTTTTACTTTCGCTGCGATACCCATCCTTAAAGGTATTTTTTAAACCTTCGGTAATTTTATCATGATCTAATTTTTCAATACAAAAAAGATCAAGATCAACAGATTTCCGATGGCCATATCTAAGTGAAAGTGCTGTTCCGCCTACCAACGCAAATTCATTCAATGCTTCAAGAAGCATCAAACGTTTTAGTATGGAAAAAGTCCCGGGGTCAACTGTCTCAAGGTGTAACATCTGAATTCTGTTATAGGCCTGTCAATAACTGCAGCGGCCAAATGAAGTCTTCTTTCAGGCAAATATTTTGCATTCAATAAAACAACTGTAATCCTTTCATCCCCATAATACCTCCTGCACTGCCGTATATCATCCACATCACCCCGTTCAAAAACCCTCTCAATAACAAAGGCAGAACGCTTATCATAATCCAAAGCCTCAAAATTCACATCCCAAAAAATGCGCTTGTTAAAAACAGGTTTATGTGTGGAGGAACTCATGTATTAAAGTTAAGCAAAAAAAGTTTTTAGTTTTTAGTTGTTTAGCAGTATTACAATACACGGGTCTTTTAAAATAGCCGGCACGTAACAACAAACCACTAACCACCAACTATTAACTTTGAACTAAGAACTATTAACTAAGAACTATTAACTATGAACTATCTCCAGGTTCTTCTTATCAAAATACGCACTCAGCTGAATCCCCATACTCTCGATCCTCACTTTTGCCTTATTGCCATGAAGCTCCAGCACAATACCCCGGTAATTCATCAGCACACCCTGCTTTACCAGCACCGCTTTATTAACAGCCATATTATTTTCGGTTACTTCCACCTCCTCAAACTCATGTAAAAAACGGCGTATGGTATCAATTTCGCTGTTCTGTATTCTGGCGGGCTTACCCAGCCAGTGTACATAATTTACAATGCCATTGATGGCAAGCAGTTCCCATTTGGCAGCTTCTTCTACCTGCACAAAAACATAGCCTTTAAAAAGTGGTTCCAGTATTGTTTTTTTCCGGTCGCTCCACTGCCGCATTACTTTATTAAGCGGACAGTAATTTTCAATACCCTTGTCCTGCAGCAGCAAAGCCACTTTCTTCTCCCAGCGTGGACGGGTGTGGAGGGCGTACCAGTATGGTGAGGTGGAGGACATGAGGTTGAGGTTAAGGTTGAGGTTGAGGTTAAGGTTGAGGTTGAGTAAGTCTCTACTGTTTTAAAAGTATTTGTTTATTTAAAGGCTACAC
>JAOAUI010000338.1:6860-12745 GCA_030157685.1 Ferruginibacter sp.
TTTCTTTCTCAACTTCGCAAAGCTTCGCTGTCCCTCAGTCACAGTCAACCTGCAACGGAAGGATTTGTAATGGTAGCAAACTGCTTAACTATCTTTATCTTTAAAAAATATATTCTTCTCACGTCTCACGTCTCACGACTCACGACTCACGACTCCTAACTCCTGACTCCTGACTCCTAACTCCGCTTCCTCTTCTTCCTCAGCTTACTCAACAACCCCCATCCATTCCTCCAGCCCGGCTTACTCTCTTCCTGTGTATAATAACCATATCCATCACCGCCGCCGCCATAGCCATAACCGTAGCCGTAGCCATAGCTGCCATAACCATGTCCATAGCCGCCCAGCACGCCGGCACCCCGTGGCTTAAGCCCGTTAAATACCAGGGCCATGTTTTTAAATTTCTCCTGCTTATACAGGTCGTCAATCATGCGCAGCATTACTTTAGGCGTATGTGCATGGCGTACCACGTAAAGAGTAGAATCGGCATACTTGCTGATAAGCTGTGAATCGGTAACCGGCCCGATGGGAGCCGAATCTATAATGATATAATCGAATTTTTCTTTCAGCTGTTCCATCATCTCGCCAAATTTTTCACTCAGGATCAACTCGGTTGGATTGGGAGGAATGGGGCCGGCAGATACCACAAACAGATTAGGGTATTTGGTTTCTTTGATGATGGTGTCAATACCTGCCTTGCCGATCAGGTAACTGGTAATACCGGGATCACGGCTGATGCCCAGGTATTTGCTGAGCTTGGGTTTGCGCAGATCCATTTCCATCAGCCCAACTTTTTTACCGGTAAGGGTAAAGCTCATGGCCAGGTTCAGTGCAATAAAACTTTTTCCTTCGCCGGAGATGCTGGAAGTAACCAGCAGGGTCTTATGCTCTTCATTAATACCCATAAACGCCAGGTTGGTACGCATGCTGCGGAATTGCTCGGCAATGATGGTACGTTTGCCCTCGCTGATGGCAATGGTATCGGGCGTTTTGCTATACATGATCTCGGCCAGTACCGGAATCTTTGTCTTTTCTTCTATTTCGGTGCGGAACAATATTTTGCGGTTAAACTGCTCCCGCAGTAAAACATATACCACCGAAACCAGTAAGCCCAGCAGGAAGCCGGTTAAATAAAAGTTTTTGGCAACCGGTTTTATAGGGCCATAAGACGAACCTTTTTCCAATACCCTTAGATCGGGTGTGGTGCCTGCAGATGACAAAGCTGTTTCTTCTCTTTTTTGTAAAAGAAAGGTATAGATATTGTTTTTGATTGCCTGCTGGCGGCTTATATCCAGCAGTCCACGCTCTTTACGTGGCACCTGGCTCAGCAGGCCATTGTTCATGGCAATGCCCGAGTTTACATTGCTTTTTACAGCATTCAGGTTGCTGCGGATGGTACCCAGGTTTTCCCGTATATCGCCCTTAATGCGGCCTACGGCCTGGTTGGCCAGTATAACGGCATCACTTTTTTCGCCATTGATGCTTTCGGCTTTGGTTAGCTGAAATTCGGCATCGTATAATTTTGTTAAGAGGTTTGCTAAAGTAGGATCGCTTATCAGCATCTGTGATGGTACCGTACCGGGCCTTTTGCCCTTGGTGTCTACATAATTCTGCACATCACGCAGTACATCTAATTGTATTTGTACATCACTGCCCTTTCTGTCCAGCTCACTTACATTGCTCAGGTACAGGCTGGCCTGG
This sequence comes from Ferruginibacter sp., assembly GCA_030157685.1. Taxonomy (GTDB): domain Bacteria; phylum Bacteroidota; class Bacteroidia; order Chitinophagales; family Chitinophagaceae; genus Ferruginibacter. The sequence continues at coordinate 8,559 of JAOAUI010000338.1, forward strand.
CTTCCCAGGTCGTACACCGATTCCTGTGTTTTATAGCGCTGAATATTTTTCTCTACCGAATCAAGCTGGCCCGTAACCAGGTTCAGCCTGTCTTCAATAAAAGCCAGGGTTTTGGCGGCTATCTGGTTCTTATCCTGTACGGCCTGGTAATTATATACTTCAAATAAGCGGTTCAAAAAATCAACCCCTTTTTCGGGTACCGGTGTTTCCAGTTTTACTTCTATTACCGTAGATGAATTGGAAGTGGCATTGGCTTTAAGACTGCCTGCAAAAGCACCCGCAGTACCGGGAACGGTATTGAAGATGACATAATAATTTTTACCTGTTACCGATTGGTTATAGGCCGGGTTGGGCACAATAAAATAGGCAGTGCCATTAATATTCACGGTATCGTTAAAGGCAATCTGTTGCTTGTTGATGCTCACCTGCTTTTTCTTCCAGTCAACATCAAAAAAATAGGTACCACCCCCGTTAATATTGTTTTTATCAACCGCCCTGAACCACACCGGGGCATTGCCCTTGTACAGTTCTTCGGTACGCACTTTGCCCTTGTTGTGTACTTCATTATACAGGTCCAGGCTGCTCACTACTTCTTCCAGTATTACCGAAGAGCGCATTACAATGATCTCATTCTCTACAATCTTTTTTTCGCTGAAAATATTCAGTGCATCCAGCACTTTACTATCGCCACCACCCTTTTGCGGGTCTTTTAATAATACTTTTGCACTGGCAACATATATACGTGTTTGCACACGCAGGTAAAACCAGCTTACAGCCAGCCCGATACTGATGGTAATTACAAACAGCGGCCAAAAGGGCAGGTAACGCTGCATGATCTGCAGCAGCAAATTCGTATCAGGCCTTTCCTTAAAAAATTGTTGTTCACTCATGTAGTCAGTTATCAGTTGCCAGTTATCAGTTGGCAGTTATCAGTTCTTGTCCGCAGTTTCCTGGTCGTCTGTCGTCCATCGTCTGTGGTCCGTCGTCTGTGGTCCATTACCCTTCTTCTACTTCAACAAACTATTCAATATAATAATGGCCAGCGAAAGACCCGACATGGCTAAAGCCACCGTTTGCTGTGTTCTTTGCCGCTTCTCATCTTTTATTATTTTATCATTCGGTTCTATATACACCACATCATCCGGTTTCAGGTAGTACCACTCTGAGGTAAAAATAGAATGATCTTCCAGGTTCAGGCGTTTAAATTGTTTGCCTGTTTCAGTTTCACGTATGATGAGGATATTATCCTTCTTGCCCAGTAAAGTCATATCACCGCTGGCGCCCAGCACTTCCAGCACCGAAAGCTGTTCTTCGGGCATGGATATAACCTGTGGTTTGGCCACTTCGCCAATAACCGTTACCCGGTGATTGAGGTAACGTACCGTTACCACCGGGTCTTTCAGGTATGGTTTAATATCTGTTTCAATCTTATTCTTCAGCTCCCTGCGGGTCATACCCTCGGCATGTAAATTACCCAGGCGGTGCAACTGAATATTGCCGTTCATATCTACCAGGTAACCATTGGGTGCTCCGCCACCCACAGCACCGCTTACCGAAAGCGTGGCCGCATTATAAACCTTATCTTCTTCAGGGTTTAAACTGCTTATATTAATGGCCAGCTGGTCGCTTTTACGTATAACAGACTCCAAACTTCTGTTTATCGTTGTATTGATGGTAGTATCCCTTGGCAGGGTTTTAAAATAATAGGCATTTTTGGGTGTGGTGCAGGAGGCAAAAAACAATACTGCAAAAACGCATATAAATAATGGAAAAACGAATTTTTTAGAATAGTAAAAACCGGGTTGATGTATGTAGAAGCTCATGGGGGCCTGGGGTTGGTGAAAACTGATTATCTATTTCAATAATAAAAATCAACGCAAATATACAGAATATAGCTATTAAGACGGGTGGTAATGAGTAAAGCGTATTAAATTAGTTTTACCGGTTTTGACTATAAGAGCCCGAAATAAATCCTTCGGATTTGTTTTTTTACCACAAAGGCACCAGGACACGAAGGAAAATGCTAAAGCATTTTATAGTAATCAGTCAGTTAAATAAAAAAAAATAACACTCAAATTTTCGGGCTGCCAAAGTCATTCGCCCGAAGGACCCTGTGGGAAGAATCACCCTTTGTGTCTTCATGTCTTTGTGGCTATATTTTTCTGCGAAGCAGGAAATCCTTTGGATTTTATTTTTTACCACGAAGGCACCAAGGCACGAAGGAAAATGCTGAAGCATTTTTTAGAAAGCAGTCAGCTCAATAAAATAAAAAGCTAATTATAATTTTGTTTCCAGGCGGACCTACTCCCAGACCTGCGGGTGGCAGTACCCGCCGCATATTAAGCACAGGGCTATGAGAGAGACTTTGCTGAGAAACAAAGGAATGGTTAAATTTTATTTAGTTCTTTTTTTTGCAGGATTTTGGCGGGCCATAAAAACACTGTACACCACTATCGTTGTATCAAAAATTTCATACACAACCAGGTAAGGAAACCGTTTTATCATCCCCTGCCTCACCGGCTTTTCAAAATACGAATGTGTTTTAGGATTTTTATTCAGGTTGTTGTAAAAAACATCCAGCTCATTTAAAAAATCAGAACCGAGACCAGGCTGCTGTAACTCATACCAATCAAAGGCTTCCAATATTTCAATAACAGCAAGGGCACGTAGTTCAATATTATATTGCATGCCTTTTTTCTTTTTTCAATGCCATTTGCTTTACGTCATCCCAGGCAAAGGATTTACCTTCCCCTTTCAAATATTTTTCACGTTCCGCAATTACCAGGTTTTTTCTTTGCTGGTCTGTATCAATTTCATCTGCAAAAAGCATGTAAACAGCTGCTGCTTTTTTATCTTCCATGGTATCAATAAAATGATGCAGTTTTTCACGTATTCTTGCTGTATTCATATTAATCGTGTTTTTACAAATTAACTTTTTATTTTCAATTGACATAGGGGTATTAATAAACTTTAAAGCTGCATTACCAGGTGTTTCCCATTTCAACTTGCCTGTTGTGCCCGTGGAAAGAAAATGCATAATAACAAAAAACAAATAAGGGATGCTGAATCCCGAAGTATTTACCTCCGTTTATAATTCAACATTCCTTGTTTTAAACTCTTAACTCCCGACTCGAGACTCCCCGGTTCTCAGGCGAGTCTCTACTCATGGGGCTTTACGGGTGGTAGTACCCGCCGCATATTATGCACAGGGCTATGAGAGAGATATTGCTCCGTAGCACGGCGAGTGCCGCAATAACTTTATAAACAGTTATGAAATTTCGTTAGAGAAGACTCGCCTGAAAAGAAGGCTGCTAAAGTCATTCGCCCGAAGGACCCTGTGGGAAGAATGGCCCTTTCTGTGTATTCAGTGCAGCTGTGGCAAATCATTTCTGCCGAAGGCAGAAACTAAAAAACACAGCACAAAAGTTTTCTATTAGCGAACTTATTGCTACTTTTACACGTGTTTAATATCATTACCAGAAAAACATTACTGGAATATTGTAAAAAATATCCCGAAGCCGCAGCAGCTTTGCAGGAATGGTATCATGAACTGGCAATTTGTGATTTCAAAAATTTTAATGAATTAAAGCGGGTGTATGGCAATGCCAGCTTAGTTGCAGATGACAGGGTGGTATTTAATATTATGGGTAACCAATACAGATTGGTAGTAAGAATTGTGTTTGATTTTAAAGCAATCCAGGTTAAGTGGTTTGGTACGCATGCAGCATACGATAAAATTGATGTGACCATTGTTCAAAACAAAAAGAAATAATTATGGAACTTAAAATAATAAAAACCGAAAAGCAATACCAGGCTTACCTTGACTGGATTGATAAAAAATTCGACAGCCATGTAAAAGCCAGCAGCCCCGATGGCGAAAAAGTGCAGGTTGCTTTATTATTGGTAAAACAATATGAAGATACCAGGTACCCGGTTCCATTACCAAACCCCATTGATGCCATTAAACTAAAAATGAAGGATATGGGATTAAAGAATAAAGACTGGGTTGGAAAAGCAGGCAGCAAGGGATATATATCTGCGCTGCTGAATAAACGTAAGCCATTAACTTTAGAACTGGTTAAACTGTTTCACCGGGAACTGAATATTCCGGCTGAAGTTTTATTATCCTGAAAATAAGAAACGGGGAATTATAGATTTTTAAATATAAAAAGGCAATAACAAACATT
>JAOAUI010000339.1 GCA_030157685.1 Ferruginibacter sp.
ATATCCGGCATTAAAATACCTGCAATGTTCTTTTGTTGATCACACCATTGCAGCAGTTCGGTTGTTTTGCCGCTGTGTATGGGCCTTGAAAAAATATAAATACTCATACCGGATTTTTAAGTGGTATTTCTGCAGATGGAGATTCGGTATAAGTAAGCGTAGTATGAATTAACGAGGTAAAGAAAAACTCCCATCTGTTGAAACCGTGGTGTAATTTACTTTGTTGCCATGCAAGTGCTGTTAACTGCTTTAATACGGGTAAAAAAGATATAATGCTCAGCACTTCTTCACTATACCTGCTTTGTTTTTTCTTTAATAATATTTGAATGGCTTTTGTAAACAACGGGCCAATTAACATAAACCAGATCAGGATAGCAGACAAGGTCCAGGTAATTGTTTTTGCAACAGCCAGCCAGCCCTGCTTATTATCTGCAGCAAAAACAAATAATACAACAGAGAGGCCAATCATCAACAGTATCAATACCAAAAGCTTTTTAAAAACACGTTTCGGGCCAGGCTTTTTTGTCTTCAGTACATCATTATTTATTTCTGTAGATGGCTCCAGGATGAGCTCTTTGTTAGCTGCATTAAAACTTTTAATAGTGCGGGAAGCAAACACAGCTATTAACAACCCTCCGGCAATATAAATGAGTATGTAAACAGAAATGATCCAGTAACTGCCGTTTGAAACAGCATTGCCAAACTGTTTGGCAATGAAGGCAATCATATCATCCGTGGCAATCCAGATAGATTTGCCAAAAAACAAAGTAAGAATGAGTAGTTTTTGAATAGCAGACTCAAGCATAGCAATGGTGCTTAATAATGCAATGCTGAAAAAATTCACAGTTAATAAACTAAATACTGAATAACCAAGCAGCGCTTGAAAACCAACAGCAATATAAGCCGGAAAAGGTGTATGCGGACTAACCATTGCTTTTACAATCAGCACAATGATGGCGCTTTTCAATATCTGTTTGTAATTGTATCCCGATAAATCAGCAATCAGGCTTATCATAATTACAGCCATACCACCAACCAGCAACCCGGTAAAGGGAATTTGTAAAGCATGCATGATGCCACCAAGCCCGCTTTCGGTAAATGCCCACAAAGCGGTGAGGCGCTGAATTGCATTCCTGCGTTGTTCATTTGATAAATAGCTGTAACCGGCAATCATGTAACAAATATAATAAACGGTTTCTTCATGCTGGTCAGGTATATAACCAATATGCTGTAAAGCTTTTGTTATTTGTCAGCATTGATTCAATTTGTTATTTTTATTGTTGCTACACGATTGCTGACTGCTTTAATTGCTGATATCTGCATGCCTGCAATCGTGCGCTTTAAAATAAGTAAAATAAATATCGCATGAGTAAAGATATATCTGAATTTATGCTGGAAGCCATCAGGCTTTCCATCAGCAATGTAGAAGAAGGCAGAGGCGGCCCTTTTGGTGCCGTGGTGGTTAAGGATGGTAAAATAATTGCCCGTGGTGTAAACCAGGTTACAACAACTAATGATCCTACAGCACATGCCGAAGTGGTAGCTATAAGAAATGCCTGCACGGTATTAAATACATTTCAGCTGGATGATTGCGAAATTTATACCAGTTGCGAACCTTGCCCCATGTGCCTGGGTGCCATTTACTGGGCAAGGCCAGCGAAACTTTTTTATGCCAATTCAAAAGAAGATGCAACGGCCATAAATTTTGATGACCAGTTTATTTATGAAGAGATGGCAAAGCCAATTGCCGAAAGAAAATTATTTACAAAACAGATACTAAGAGAAGAGGCTTTGGAAGCATTTAAAAAATGGAGTGAGAGCACAATTAAAACCGAGTATTAATGGTTCAGTTCATTCTAAATAATCAATTGGTAAGTACTGAACATGCTACAGGCAGTACGGTGCTTGATTTTATCAGGTATTACAAAAGGCTTGTGGGTACAAAGATCGGTTGTCGTGAAGGTGATTGCGGAGCCTGCACTATTTTAGTTGGCGACTTTGAAAATAACAAATTGGTTTACCGCTCCATGACGAGTTGTTTGATGCCACTGGGGAATGCGCATGGTAAACATATAGTTTCTGTGGAAGGCATTAATATGAAGGAACTTTCTCCGGTTCAGCAAGCAATGGTTGATACCAACGGAACACAATGCGGATTTTGTACCATTGGTTTTGTAATGTCGCTTACCGGTTTTGTTTTAAATGAAACAACAAAAGAATACAACGATGCCATTGCAGCTATTGATGGAAATATCTGCAGATGCACCGGTTACAAATCTATCGAAAGAGCTGCAGCCATTCTTTCTGAAAAAATAAATGATAAACCCGAACAGGAAACAATTGCCTGGCTGGCTGAACATAATTTTATACCTGAATATTTTCTGCATATAAAAGAAAGGCTTACTCAATTAAGAGAAAGGATAAATGAAACAGCGTCAACAATAAATCCTGTTGTACAAAAATTAATACTTGGTGGCGGAACCGACCTGGTTGTACAAAAAGCATTAGCAGTAAAAAATTCAGCAGTAGAGCACCTGTTTGATACAAGTCATCTACAGGAAATTAAGTTTGAAAACGGGCAATGCCATATTGGTGCTGCTGTTACTGTTACAGCGTTTGCAGAATCAAAATTGATGCAGGGTTTCTTCCCGAACCTGAATCAATATATTAAACTCATTTCTTCAACACCCATCCGCAATATGGCTACCATGGCTGGTAATTTGGTAAATGCATCGCCCATTGGCGATATGAGCATTTTCTTTCTGGCACTGGATAGCGAACTTGTTTTGAATAAAAGCGGAGCAATCAGAACTGTAAAACTCAACAATTTTTACAAAGCATATAAGCTGATTGATAAGGGTGCGGATGAGATTATTGAAAAGATAATCTTCACGCCACCGCAAAACACGCATTTCAATTTTGAAAAAGTAAGTAAGCGCACTCACCTGGATATTGCCAGTGTAAACTCAGCGTGTCAGATGCAATTAAATGACGATGGCGTTGTTGAGAATATTCATCTTTCAGCAGGTGGTGTAGCACCTTTCCCAAAATATCTTGCAGAAACCTGTTCTTTTTTAAAAGGAAAGAAGATGAATACAGAAAACTTAAAAGCTGCTATTGAAATAATGAATGCAGAAATTGCACCCATCAGCGATGCAAGGGGAGCAAAGGAATACAAGAGACTTTTATTAAGGCAATTATTCCTGGCACATTTTCAAAGCGGTAATGAAAAAATTAATTCAGTAGTAGAAGGTATTTTAAAAGCATAACAAAAATTGCCAACCCGAAAAATGGATAATACAATTGGTAATATAGATGCAGCAGGACATGTAACAGGCAGATCAATCTATGTTGATGATATACCAGTTATGGAAGGAATGCTGTTTGTAAAAGTTTTTGATTCCCCCATTGCTCATGGAAGAATAATCAGCATAGACTTTTCTGCTGCTGAACAAATGGAGGGCATCGTAAAAATATTTTCTTATAAAGACATACCGGGCCAAAACCAGATCGGGGGTATTATACCCGATGAACCTTTACTGGCCGATCATGAAGTTCATTATCGTGGTCAGCCTGTTTTATTAATTGTTGCAGAAAATGAAGACACTGCTGAAGAAGCATTCAAAGAAATAAAAATTGAAATTGAACCGCTGCCAATCATCACCGATCCAAGAGATGCATTTGCCCAGGGGAAATTACTAAGCCCTTCCCGCAAATTTGTAATGGGAGATGTAAAAACTGCTTTCAGCAATTGCAAATATATTTTTGAAGGGCAAACAGAATCGGGCGGACAGGAACAATTGTATTTAGAAACACAGGGAGCTTATGCCTACCCAAACGAACACGACAGTGTAAAAATATTTTCATCAACACAGGGGCCCACACAGGTACAACGCACGGTTGCAAGAGTATTGGGAGTAGGCATGAATAAGGTTGAAGTGGATGTGCCCCGCCTTGGCGGCGGCTTTGGTGGTAAAGAAGACCAGGCTTCTTCATGGGGGGCTATGGCTGCCATGGTTGCCTGGATATTAAAGCGACCAGCCAAATGTATTCCGCATCGTATGGAAGATATGCGGATGACAGGCAAAAGAAATCCATACAGCAGCGATTTTAAAATCGGGCTTGATGGGGATTTAAAGATCATTGCATACGAAGCAACATTTTATCAAAATGGCGGCGCAGCAGCTGATCTGTCGCCGGCTATTTTAGAAAGAACGTTGTTTCATGCAACAAACAGTTATCATATTCCGCATGTTACTGTAACTGCACATTCGTGTAAAACAAATTTACCGCCCAATACAGCTTTTCGGGGTTTTGGTGGTCCGCAGGGTATGTTTGTGATGGAAGCAGCCATTGATCATGCTGCAAAATCTTTGAAAGTTGACCCTGATATTATCCAGCGAAAAAACATGATGGATAACGGAGATGAATTACCATATGGGCAAATTATAAAAGAATGCCAGGCAAAAAATTGCTGGGACGAAGCGACGGATATATACAATGTAGAATCTGTGAAAAAAGAAGTGGAATGGTTCAATACACAAAATCAGTTTTATAAAAAAGGATGGTCATTGATGCCTGTTTGTTTTGGTATTTCATTTACAAATACCATGATGAACCAGGCCCGTGCACTGGTGCATGTATATAGCGATGGAACAGTTGGTGTGAGTACAGGTGCTGTTGAAATGGGACAGGGGGTAAATTCAAAAATGCTGCAGGTGGTTGCAACATGCTTTGGCATATCTCCGCAAAAAATAAAATTAGAAACAACCAACACAACCCGTGTTGCCAATACATCGCCTTCTGCAGCAAGTTCAACTGCTGATCTGAACGGTAAGGCATTGCTTGATGCCTGCAATCAAATTAAAGAACGGTTGTTTTCGTTTATCAAAACAGAATTGACAGATAATGAAGACGAGATAATAGAAATAAAAGATGAAGTGGTTTACATCAATGATGAAGCATCCATCTTTAATTGGAAGAATTTGATACAACAAGCTTTTATGAAACGTATCAACCTGAGTGCAAAGGGCCATTACGCCACACCAATCATCAACTTTGATAAAACCATTGAAAAGGGCCATCCCTTTGCTTACCATGTTTATGGTACAGCACTAACTATAGTAACAGTAGATTGTTTGCGTGGCACTTATGAAATTGATGCAGTAAAAGTGGTGCATGATTTTGGCAGTAGTATGAACAGGTCTGTCGACCTTGGTCAATGCGAAGGTGGCATTGTACAGGGCATTGGCTGGATGACGATGGAAGAGATAATCTATAATGAAGAAGGTAAATTATTATCCAATGCATTATCAACCTATAAAATTCCCGACATATACTCAGTCCCAAAAACACTCGATGTAAAGTTTTTGAATACAGATGGAAATGATATGGCCATCTTTAAATCAAAAGCAGTTGGGGAGCCGCCGCTGATGTACGGCATTGGTGCTTACTTTGCAATACGCAATGCGGTGCTTGCATTTAATCCGGCTGCTGATATTGCTTATGCCGCTCCCATCACACCTGAAAAAGTTTTGATGGCTTTATACAACCCTGTTGGCGGTTAAAAGCCCCGACAGCGGTTGATCAGAATAATTAACCCAATTTAATTTGAACAACACTATAAAAATATACAGTAACCGTTGCTGGCTTGATGGAAAACTTCAACCGGCGACTGTGTGTATAGAAAATAGTATCATCACAGAAATTCATTTTAATAAAATTGACGGAGCAGAAGATGCCGGTGACTATGTTTTAATGCCCGGTGTTATTGATGCTCACGTGCATATAAATGAACCCGGAAGAACCGATTGGGAAGGCTTTGATACAGCAACACAGGCTGCTGCTGCCGGCGGAATTACCACGGTCGTTGATATGCCTTTAAATGCAAGTCCGGTTACAACAACTGTAAATGCATTTAATGAAAAGCTGGAAGCATCAAAAAACAAACTGCATGTTAATGTTGGTTTTTATGGAGGATTGATTCCTGGTAATCAAAATGATCTGGAAGGATTAATGCAGGCTGGCGTATTGGGTATTAAATGTTTCCTCACCCATTCGGGCATTGATGAATTTCCGAATGTGGGCGAAAAAGAGATAGATGTGGCAATGCCTATCATGAAAAAATATGGATTGCCTTTATTAGCGCATTGCGAAATATTTAAAAAAGAAGTTGATAATAAATTTCCAGATTTTCCAAACAGCTATCGGTATTATTTAGAAAGCCGCCCAAAGCAATGGGAGAATGATGCCATTGACCTGATGATAAAACTTTGCCGCAAGCACTATTGCAAAACGCATATCGTTCATGTGTCATCTGCAGAAGCTTTGATAAAAATTCAGCAGGCAAAAGAAGAAAGCCTGCCCGTTACGGCCGAAACCTGTGCACACTATATCTATTTTAATGCCGAAGATATTCCCGATTCAAATTGCTTATATAAATGTGCACCACCTATTCGGGAAAAAGAAAACAATGAACAGCTTAAAGCGGCATTGGTAAATGACGTGCTCGATTTTATTACAACCGATCATTCGCCGGCGCCTCCCGATATAAAAGAACTGGAGACCGGCAACCTGCTTAAAGCCTGGGGCGGTATTGCCGGACTGCAGTTTTTATTGCCTGCGGCATGGACAGCGATGAAAGGAAAAATTTCAATTGAAAAATTCATTCCTTTGCTTACAGAACATCCTGCAAAATTTTTACAGGCAGATAAGCAGAAAGGAAAACTGGCTGTTGGTTATGACGCAGATTTAATTATATGGAACCCCCATGAAAAATTTGAAGTGAAAGCAGGAGATATTTTGCATCGGTATAATTGCAGTCCTTACTGCGGGAAAAATCTATATGGAACGGTTCAACAAACAATTGTAAATGGTATCACTGTATTTAAAAATAAAAAAATTGTACAAAAAAACGCAGGACAATGGCTTTTGAAAAAATAAAAGAAATAATTAAAGAAGCTCCGGCATTTACACAGCTAACCGACCTGGCTGTTGAAAGGCTTGGAGGTAAAGTGTTATTTGCTACCGATGATTTTTTTGCTGAGAAAGAAAATCTCATTAAACCAACAAGAGGAATTTTTATTACCGATAAATATACCGACCGTGGCAAGTGGATGGATGGCTGGGAAAGCCGACGCAAACGTACGCCGGGCCACGACTGGGCTGTACTGCAACTGGCAACACCGGGTAAAATTGTTGGCTTTGATATTGACACTAATTTTTTCCTGGGCAATCATCCGCCGCATGCATCCATTGAAGCTGTGTATATAAATGATGCTGATCCGGTGAAAGATTGGGAAGATATTACATGGAAAGAAATTTTGCCCCAATCACAATTAGATGCCGGCTCACAAAATTTTTATGAGAGTAACAGTAATGAAATTTATACGCACATTCGTTTACATATTTATCCCGATGGTGGTGTAGCAAGATTAAGAGTGTATGGCGAAGTATTTAAGAATTGGGATACAGTTGCTGCTGATGAAGAAGTTGATCTGGTAGCAGCCATTAATGGTGGCAAAGCCATTGCCTGCAATGATATGTTCTTTAGTGCCATGGGTAATCTTATTATGCCGGGACGTGGAATTAACATGGGCGATGGCTGGGAAACCAAACGCAACCGTACGCCCGGCAACCGTGATTGGGTAATTCTAAAACTGGCCACGCCGGGTATAATTGAAAAAGTATTGGTTGATACCTGCCATTTTAAAGGCAATTACCCCGATCGTTGTTCTATTGAAGCCTGTTTTGCAAACAATGATGAAGATGTTTTGAACGATATGGCGGCATGGAAGATTCTGTTAAGTCAGCAACGGCTGGCGGCAGACAATGAACATTTGTTTACTAAAGAAGTTAATGATGTAGATGTAGTGACGCATGTGCGGTTAAATATTTTTCCGGATGGAGGTATCAGCCGCCTGCGTTTATTTGGAAAGAAAAAAGCATAACGGATGGTTGGAATTATTTTATTATCAGTACTGGGTTTTGTTTTGGTTATGCTTACGGCTATAACGTACTACCTGCGTTCGGTGGTGAAAGAATTTGATGCAGCAGATGAAGCAGGGGATAACGTAGAAAAAAAGAAAGCCGGCATTTTGTCCTCTCAAACATTTGTGTACACAGCCATCATACTGGTATCTGTTGCCATGGCCGGGGCTTTATATATTTATGTAAAAGGCACACCATGGGAAGCACACTTAATGGAATGGCTGAACATTGTCATTCGCTTAATGCACATCACTTTTGGTATTGCCTGGATCGGCGCTTCCTTCTATTTCGTTTTTTTAGAGAATGCCCTGAATCGTACCAACAATGTACGGGATGAACTGGCCGGTAATCTCTGGGCCATACATGGCGGCGGATTTTATTACCTTGAAAAATATAAAGTCGCACCCAAAACAATCCCTAAACACTTACATTGGTTTAAATACGAAGCTTACTTTACCTGGCTATCGGGTTTTTGTTTATTGTTTGTGGTGTATTATTTTAATGCATCGGCTTTATTGATTGATAAAAATGTTTTAAACATTACACCGATTACCGGTATTGGCATTGGTGTTGGTTCTTTTGCAGTAGCATGGATCATGTATGACCTGCTTTGCAAATCTCCGCTGATTAAAAAACCAGTATTATTTACGTTGATTGGCTTAGTTGTTTTAGTTGGCTTTGCTTATTTCTACAGTCATATTTTTAGCGGCCGTGCTGCATACATACATTTTGGTGCCATGATTGGCAGTATTATGGTGGCTAATGTTTTTTTTGTAATTATACCTGCGCAAAAAGCTATGGTAAAAGCTGCCAGGGAAGGGGTTTCGGTAAATCCGCAACTGGGCAAAAATGCACTAGTCCGTTCTTTGCACAACAACTATTTTACCTTGCCGGTTTTGTTTGTGATGATCAGCAATCATTTCCCTACAACATTCGGATATGAAAATCCCTGGCTGATACTCATCATCATTTCTGTAGGAACTGCTGGCGTAAAACATTATCTTAACCTCAGGGAAAATGGGCAATTGGCTGTTTGGATAATGCCGGTCTCTGTGGTGATATTGCTGGCTGGCGCATTTATCTCTGCACCACCCAAAGATCCGGGAGCCTGTAACACAAAAATTGAATTTAGCGAAGTGACCGCTATTATACAGGCAAGATGTATCAGTTGTCATTCATCAAAACCAACCGATGATGTGTATAAAGCGCCACCCAACGGAGTGATGTATGATACGCCGGATGATATAGTAAGGAAGAAAGACCTCATCATGCAACGGGTTGTAGTGACCAAAACAATGCCCCAGAACAATAAAACCAATATCACACAAAAGGAACGGGATATTATACGTTGCTGGATTGAACAGGGAGCATCAATGAAATAATTTAAAAGAGCATTATGACGATAAAAGCATTTAATAAATTAAGTAAAGCAGAAAAAGCAAAGCAACTAATGAGTTGCTGCGGCTCTTCAACCTGGGTTGAACTGATGTTAAAGCAATTTCCTTTTGCCAGTGAGAAGGATTTGATTGATGCAGCCAGTGATATTTGGTACAACCAATGCAACAGCATCGACTGGCTGGAGTCATTTACGCATCACCCAAAAATTGGTGATGTAAAGAGCCTCACCCAAAAATTTGCCGGTAAAGAACAGGCCTCTGTTGCAGCAGCAACTAAAAAAACCATTACTGCACTTGCTAATGCCAATAATGAATATGAAGCGAAGTTTGGTTTCATTTTTATTGTTTGTGCAACCGGTAAATCAGCAACAGAAATGTTGCGCCTGCTGGAAGACAGGCTTGGCAATACCATTGGGGAAGAACTGCATATCGCCATGGGCGAACAAATGAAAATTACCATTCTGCGTTTTCAAAAATTAATTACCGATGGTAACTGGGGTTTTTTGAAACCAGGCCAGCTTACTACACATGTGCTGGATACCGCCATTGGTAAACCCGGCAAAGATATCAGCATCCGTTTGCAAATACCGGTTAACGGCATTTGGCAAACCGTTGCACAGGGCATTACAAACAGCGATGGAAGGGTTGCTGATCTGTTGCCTCCGCAAAAAAAACTGGCTCACGGAAATTACAAACTGGTTTTTGATACGGGTAATTATTTTGCAGCACAAAAAATAAAAGGATTTTATCCGGAAGTGGAAATTCAGTTCATTGTTTTTGATGATGCACATTATCATGTGCCGTTGTTGATAAATCCATTTGGATATTCAACTTACAGAGGTAGTTAATTATTACACCGCAGAGACGGGGAGTCGCAGAGCTTTCTCTGCGCCTTTGCGTCTCAGCGGTTATTTTAGAAGAATTTAAAAAATTAAAAATGAGTGTATCAATTCCTGCAGAAAAAAAAGAACAAATATTTAATAAACTGAAAGAAGCAAATACTTTCTTTCAACAGATCTATCCAGGCGACAGAACCGAACGCCAGCCTGTGCATACCTTGTATGGCGGTGCTAACCTGTTTAAATACGATGCTGCCGCTTCGCTTGGTAAAAGGGCATTGGAAATATTTGAAACCTATGCACCCGATCACAAGGTCTTTGGTAATGTGTTTGGTATGGATATCGATTCGGGCTTCAGCAGCAAAGTGTACAATAAAGTAATTGCTAAATTAAAGGCAGAAGCCATTGAAGATTTCCGCATTGATTTTGAAGATGGTTATGGCAACCGTAGCAACGAAGAAGAAGATGAAACAGCCCGTACAACTGCATTGGAAGTTGCAAAAGGGATGAAAGAAAAAACTTTGCCTCCTTTTATCGGCATTCGCATAAAACCTTTTACCGAAGAGATGAAGGAAAGAGGTTTACGAACGCTGGATATTTTTGTAAGCACCCTGGTAAAAGAAACCGGCGGTAAATTGCCAGATAATTTTATTGTGATGCTGCCCAAGGTTACTATTCCCGAACAGCCTGCAACACTGGTATCATTTTTTGATATACTGGAAACAGAACTTAAAATGGAAAAGGGAATTTTGAAAATGGAGATGATGGTGGAAACAACACAAGCTATCATGGACATTAACGGAACCAATCCTTTGTACCGTTTTATAAAAGCATCCAATGGCAGGTGCATTGCCATGCATTTTGGTACATATGATTATACAGCATCTTGCAGCATCACTGCCAAATACCAGGAGATGGATCATCCGGTTTGCGATTTTGCACATCACATGACAAAGGTGGCGCTGGCACACACCGGCATCTGGCTGAGTGATGGCGCTACCAATACCATGCCCATTGGTCCGCATCGGGGCGATGATTTGACAAAAGAGCAATTGCAGGAAAATATGGATACTGTTCACCGTGCCTGGAAAAAAGGTTACGATCATATCCGCCATTCATTGTGGAATGGTTTTTACCAGGGATGGGATCTGAACCCGGCACAATTCCCCATGCGTTATGCAGCGGTGTATGCTTTCTTTTTAGAGAGTTATGATGATGCCGTGGAAAGATTAAAAACCTTTGTTGACAAAGCTGCCCGTGCAACTTTGATAGGTGACGTGTTTGACGATGCTGCAACCGGGCAGGGATTATTAAACTATTTCCTCCGTGCATTAAACAGCGGTGCTATTACCGAAGAAGAAGTGTTGGTAACCGGTTTAACTCTGGATGAAATACGCGGACGTTCATTTAAAAAAATTTTAGAAAACAGGAAGAAGTAATTGATGCATGTATGGAAATTTATATCGGGTAAATTATCAGCGGCACAGCCGGTGATGCTCTTATATGTACTGGATAGCGAAGGCAGTTCCCCGGGGCGAAGTGGTTTTAAAATGGCGGTTGCAGCCGATGGAGCCATCTGCGGAACCATTGGTGGTGGTATTATGGAGCATAAACTGGTAGAGAAAGCGAAAGCCATGTTGCAGAACAATG
This sequence comes from Ferruginibacter sp., assembly GCA_030157685.1. Classification (GTDB taxonomy): domain Bacteria; phylum Bacteroidota; class Bacteroidia; order Chitinophagales; family Chitinophagaceae; genus Ferruginibacter. Next base: position 11,876 of record JAOAUI010000339.1, read on the forward strand.
AGATGGAGGTATTACTCATGCGCCAGTATCATAACAAGCAACATACAACCGATCAATCAGGGATGATCTGTTTGGGTAACCAGTTGAATGTTTTTATTCCTTTATCATCTGCTGATGAAAAAACCATTGAAACCATTTTGCAGGAAGGCCCATATACCATCCAGCTTTCGCCCAAAGGATTGAGTATTCATGAATCAATACCGTCAGATAAAAACCACAGCCTGCAATTTAAATCAAACGAAGACTGGCTTTATATTGAAAAAATAAACCAGCGGCCGGTGATACACATCATCGGCGGCGGCCATGTAAGCCTTGCATTATCGGAGCTAATGTGTTTCCTTGGTTTTTACAGTAAAGTGTATGACGACCGTCCAGAACTTAATACCATCCTGCAAAACTTTTTTGCAAACGAAAAGATCATTGTGCCCGGATATGAACAGCTGGGAGAATACATCACACACTGTGAGAAAGATTATGCAGTAATTATGACGGTAGGTTACCGTACCGATAAGATCGCATTGCAGCAACTCTTAAAAAAGGAATTTTATTACCTGGGCATGATGGGTAGTAAAAACAAAATTGAAACGTTGATGAATGAATTAAAGGCTGAAGGTATTTCGGAAGAGGTATTGAAAAAAGTGTTTACGCCTATAGGCGTAAATATCTACAGCAAAACAACTCCCGAAATTGCAGTGAGCATTGCAGCGGAGATCATTCGTGAAAAAAATAAAGAATTGCCTACGGGAAGAAATTATTGAAATAAAAAAGCCTCCGTTTTTCAACGAAGGCTTTTTTAAAACGCTGTAGGGGAAGGGATCGAACCTTCACGAGGCAGTTAGCTGTAGTACAAAGTT
>JAOAUI010000340.1 GCA_030157685.1 Ferruginibacter sp.
AAACAGCTGGGTAATTAATCAAAAATCCATCCTCAAACTTGCATCTGTCAAATAAAGGTATTAAGTTAGCATCCTGTTCCTGCATGTTTAAAACCCACCAACTTTTACCCTTGTATCTCTTTTATTATTGCCTGCAATGCAATTATATTTTTTTATAAACCATTAAACTAAAATTATCATGGCAAGAGAAATCAGATCTGCTTCAGACACACCAACAGCAAAAGCAAACCTACAGCCAGATGATGGCGTCAATAGTTTTAAAGACCGCCTGGTTAAATTAATTCCGTCGGAAATTATTACCGCTTATGTTACCATACAGGGTTTAATTTCGGGTTATGTAGGGGAGGGTAATAAGGTAACCCTGATGTGGGTTGTGTTTGGAGCTTTGTTTGTATTAACACCAGTGTACCTGTATTTTATTACCGATGTACGTAAATGGGGGCAAATAATTTTTACCAGTATTGCTTTTGTGATATGGGTTATAGCGGTTGGCAGCCCCATTACCACCATACTCGATTTCCCTTCTGTATTCATCGGCTCTGTATTGCTGGTGATATATACTTTACTGATTCCGTTTTTTTATAAGGGATAATTTTATACAGCTAACCGGTAAGCCGAAAACGGATTTAAAGAGTAGGCGTAAAATATATTTTAATGAAGAAACAAAAGCACCTGGTTATTAATTTGCAAGCGGCAAAAATTGCAAAAATGAAACGGGCGGGCCAGCAAACTGTTGCAGATAAACCCCAGCCCCCAAAACAAAAAAAGACAAAAACAGCAACTGATGTAAACATGGCAGGTACACCCAAGCCTGCAGGCCAGGCGGCTTTGCAAACCGCAAACCTGGCAGTTGAGTTTCATAATGTAGATGCAGGATTAAGCGACTTTACCGCAACACATAATGGAGCAGAACAAACAATACATGAAAGCGGCACAATAAGTTTTAATAACATTAAAACAAACGATACCATTTTAATAAAGGGAGATAGTGCCGGCAGCACCAATATAAAAATAAGCGGCGTACAGGCCGAGCCAATGGAAATGAATTTTGATGCCGGACAACATATTGGCGGGCTCTTTTTTATTATTTCATAATTATTACTTCAATAAAACCATGAGAAAAAGTATTAAAAAATACGCCTTCCTGCTTACGTTGCTGGTGGTTGCAAAAGCTTCTGTTGCACAGGTGGCACCGGTAACTAAATTTTTATTTACTGCCGACTCGTTAAAAAGCGGCAATTCAAAAGATATACTCACCAGCTTTTTTCAGCTTGGGTTAAACAGTATAACCGGCCCCAATAAGGAATTCAGCTTTAGCTCAAATCCTTTTGCCATCATGCTTAAAAGAAACCCGGAGCTTAGTTTAGATAAAAATTACAAAAGGTATAAACCACTGCGTAAATTAAACTTCAACATCGGTATCAGGCTGGATTCTGCATTCAGGTTTAATGGCTTTTCATCGGGTTTAAATTTTGCGCTTATAGATCAAACCGATGCCACCACATCAAAGTTTATTCTTGAAAAACTGAGAGGCGATGAACTGAATCATGAACGGGATATTTTATTGGCAGCCCTGAATGATTACCTTACCAAAAATGTTGCTGCTGCCGATCAACGGGCTTTTGCTGCTAATATAAATAAGGTTGTGCAGGATGCTCCCTTTAATACACTGGATGTTGATTTTCAAAAAACAGTTAAGCAGCTGGTAGCCGATAAGAACCTGAATAAAATCGGAAATATTTTTGCAAACAAGGCAGATTCGAGCTTTAAGCAGATTGATGCTGAAAAATTTAAAGCACTTAAAAACTCAATAAAAAACCACCTGCTGTGGACGGTGGGTATCAGCGATTCAACGTATAAGGATAAATTTCAGTTTTCTAATGTGGCCATTGTTTCCAAACTCTCAAAGGGTATTTTTGATCCCGGGCCGGGAGACAATAACCTGGAAGTAAATGTAATGGCGGCTTACACTTTTTCGAACGATACGCTTAAGAAAGAAAGGAATTTAAAGCGTGAAATCTTTACAGTTGAATCGGGCATTAACTGGATAATACGCGATAAAACCACCGACAGGCCTTTTTGTGAAATGAAATTCAGCGGCAGCTATTACCATAATTTTGGCAGCATTTATACCAATGAGCGGAGAGACAGCCTTACCATAAACGGAACATTACGTGTGCGTGTTCTTGAAGATATCTGGATACCACTTGAAATTAAATACGATCCTAAATCGGGAAACATATTTGGCTTCCTGAATATCCGGGCAAATTTTACGGGATTGAATAAATTATTAAAAGGTTAAAGGGTTTCCGCATACAGATATGTCTACCCGGCGTACCGGGGTTTACACATCTTTACACACTTCATAATTAAAACCTGCTTTGCCACCCGTGGTAAAACCAATAAGCATACCCATTTTAAATGAGTGCATGGTACACGTTATTGGTAACCGGCATCTCAATCAGAAACATACCAACAAAAGCACATAAAAATAAAACACTATAACTACCGTGTTTTAACCCTTGCTATTCTCCGTTTTATTACCCTAACTTCGGCTTAGCGTTACAGCTACATTTGTATTAAGGCTTTGGTACACAAAAGAGCCATTGTTTATAAATAGTGTTCGGTATAATTTTAACTGTTGAAAATAAGCATGCAGAAACCTACAAATCCACTAACGCCAAAGGAGACAATCATTTTGAGCTTACTGGCCAATGGTTTGATGTATAAGGAAATGGCGGCCATGCAAAATGTAAATATCAACACCATAAAAAAGCATTGCAAAAGCATATATAAAAAACTGAAAGTCCGTAACCGAACCGAAGCTGCCAATTATTTCAATTCCCTGAAAGCCGCAT
>JAOAUI010000341.1 GCA_030157685.1 Ferruginibacter sp.
CCCACCGCACAAAGCCATCATTTATTCCGTTCCTCCTTGTTTTTTTAGCCACGCCACCTGATAAAATTGCTTTCTTTTTTCTTTTTTTTTTCGGTTTTTTTTCTTTTTTCTTTTGGGTTATATATAGGCGGAGCGTAGCGGAGCAATCATTAAATGCTCATACTATGCACAGTCCGAAATTTCAAACATTCAGCGTAAAAAATCAAAGCACACAATTTGAGTTTTACATTCTTTGCAAGGGTTTAAACAGTGGGAAGCCGCTTGATAAACCTTGCCCAAATTCCTATGTGTGTATCTGCAAAAATCAGGATGAAAAAGACTTTTACTTCTGGTTGCTGTTCGGTTTATGGAAGGCAAAACATTTCCACCAATTACTAACAGGTTCGGTTATCCCATTTATCCGCATTGATGAATTTAAAAAGGAAGTAGCGACACAGGCAGAGCATGTAAGCAAACAACATACTGCCTACACAAAAACCATAAACCAAATAAAACTATTGGAACAAAAGGAAAAGCAGATGCTGCAAAATTTGGCACTCATTAAAGATGTGAAAAGAGCAATGATATACCGGCACATAAAAAGCAAAATCTAATGCAGCCCTTTACCTGAAAATACTTGTGCTAAGTATAAATTTTGATATGCAAAAATAGCATAGCGGGCAACCGCACAAAGCCAACGAAAAAAAACCAAAAGACTACGGCATAAACACAGACCCGACACACAAAGCCATCTTTTATTCCGTTTCCTTTTGGTTTTTTTATCCGCCATGCTGAGAGAGGCATATAAAATTTATACATTATGCACAAGCATCCACGTATTTCAGCGGGCAGTCCTTCAGGCATTTGTCCTTTTTCTTCGGTTGCCCTTTTCCAGTTTGTTCCTGTGTCGCCTTTCGCCTATCAGCGTTTTGTTCGTAGGGCTTTTTTCAATTGGTGTCCTTCACCCGGTATCAAGGTTTATAATTTGCCTTGCGGTTGCTGTCTTTGGGTTCATTCTACTGGTCAGCGTTTTCTTTCAGCATTACCCTTTTAGGGGTAGTGCTTTTTTCTTTTGATGGTAAGCTACCAGCTTACAGGGTTCCAGCCCTGTAAAGCCTTTATTTGACCTTACATACAGGATTTGAAACACTGCTTGACAGCAATTTATTTCCTACATATTTCCGATATGAGCCGTATATGATTGCACCATTTTGGAAAAAAAAAGCAAAGCAAAGCAACGAATTACAGTGAAATTTAGCGATGATTGCTGCATGATTGCAGGGTATGCAGCGAGGGGATAAGGCATAAAAAAAGCCCCACCTTTACGGTAAGGGCATTTTTTGCAGTGGAAAATATTTAGAAAACTTCATCAACTCTTAACGCATTACCTGAAGCAAAGAGGTAATAGTTTGAACCTACTTGCTGATAAAATTCGATGCCTACGCAATTTAAAACGCTTACTGTTGCGGTCATTGTTGGCGAGCCTGGCAATGTAGTGGTTACGGTTGTTGCAGCAGTTACAGCGTTTAAATCAAGATAACCTGAATACTGAACGTCTGCAAGCTCATTCAATGCAATATCAGTTGGCTCATACTTTCCGGTAGTGTCATTATAAACCCAATCGGAAACGACTGCAATCGCATTTACCAAACGGAAGTGTGTTGCACCTGCCGGAGCATTTACAAGGTTGGCAGGGTTGAAAGCTGGAATAGTAAATGTTGCACTATCACGGGCAACTGTATTTGAAAGTGAATAGGGAGCATTGAACAAACCCGATAAACTCAAATTTGCATCAAACTCCAAGCCTTCCAAATACTGGCGTTGTGTTGAAATTTCAATAGCCCTTTTACCCCTTGCTTCTGTTTGGTCTTCCAGATTTATTTGTTTCATAATAGCCGTAAGACGGCCAGTTAAACGAGGGTCAGAAAACTGTTTGATGATTTGGGAAAGTGCAACCCTTACGGATTTTGCAGCAGCAGCAGAGCCACCAAATTCATTCATGTTTTCACGGGTTCTAATAAACGCCGGGTCGTTGTTTATTTGCTCCGCAGATGGCCCACCGGCCATGCCTGCAAAGTCACCAGCAAGCCCTTTGATTTTGAAATGACGAACACCACCCATAGTGCCGTTGTATTTTACTAAGCCTGTTTGCCGTGCCATAACTATAAAAATTTAGTTGTTTGAATTTGAAAAATTTTACAGTACAAAAATAAATCTAACTTCGTTATAAGTATTTGACTATCAATAGGTAAAGCAATGCAATTTGATGCTATCGCACCATATTTAATAGAAACTCATTGTAAAATCACCAGGGTTTTAGATGGAGACAGTTTTATGGTACAAAACATCTTTTCAAAAGATGAAAAAGAAATTCGTTTATACGGTCTTGATGCACCAGAGAATAAAAGAAATAGAAAGCTGATTGAAGATGAAAAGAAAGCAAGGGTAGCAGGTGAATTTTTAATTCAGTTGGGCAGAAAATCAACAGACTTTGTTTTAACGATTGCACCACCCGGCACAAACATTACATTAATAACAGAAGATAAATATTTTTATGATTTTTACAAGAGGCAATTAGCATACATTATTTTACCTGATGGAAGTTGCTTGAATGAAACACTAATAACAGAAGGCTATGCAAAAGCATTGGATGAATACTATTGTTCCAATCTTTCAAAATATCAGCAGTTGAATTTTTTAGCGAAGCAATCTGCAAAGGGTTTGTATGCTTTTACAGGCATATTTTGAATTGTTTACCCTATGTTTACCCCGATATGAAAAAAGGCTTGCAAATCATTGATTTACAAGCCTTTAGACTTTTTAAAAGCGGACCGGACGGGACTCGAACCCGCGACCTCCGCCGTGACAGGGCG
>JAOAUI010000342.1 GCA_030157685.1 Ferruginibacter sp.
ATCCAGTTCTTCCAGTTCGTTTTCTTTAAAATTGGCTTCGTCCAGTTCATCAAATAAAAACTGGTTATAGTCTAATGCAGCATTGGCAGCAGCCTGTTCTGCCTGCAGCGCCACCAATTCTTTTTTTGTTTTTTTGTATTTATGAAAAACTTCCTGGTATTGCTGCAACAGCTCAGTATTATCTGCCAGTGCATCTAAAACCTGCTGTTGAAAATCAGATGAATTCAGTTCCAGTGTATCAAACTGCTGGTGCAGATCGACCAGTAAAGTACTGAGTGCTTTAAGCTGGTTAAGGTTAACCGGCGTATCATTTATAAATGCCCTTGATTTACCGTTTGCAGCAATTTCCCTTCTTATCATCAGCATATCTTCTGCATCCAGGTCGTTCTCTTTTAAAAAACCGCTGATAGCTTTTTTATTGGTGGCTTTAAACGAGCCTTCTATGACCGCTTTTTTTTCTTTCTGCTGCAATACACTGCTATCGGCCCTTTCGCCCAGTATAAGGCTTAATGCGCCCATTAAAATGCTTTTACCGGCACCTGTTTCGCCTGTAATGATGTTCAGTTTATCCGAAAAATCAATTTCCAGTTCTGTAATGATGGCGTAGTTCTGTATGTGTAATTTTTGAAGCATAGATAGAACAGCAAATTAGCAAATAAAAGTTACTTAATGGTGAACCCGTGCATCGGAATTTTTCGCTTCGTTAAAAGCTCTATAGTAGTACTGACGATGAACGGATTGCGACGCAACGATGATGCCATGAAAAACTAAAGCTGGTATCGAATCAAATAAAAAGAGCCCACAATTTGTGAGCTCTTCCAGTATCTTGAATCAAGTATCCTGTATCTTATTTTACCACCACCGAATCATTCAAATCTGCATCCACCAAAATACGTCCGCAGTTTTCGCAAACCATTATCTTCTTACGTAATTTAATTTCGCTTTGCTTTTGTGGAGGAATAGCGTGGAAACAACCACCGCAGCTGTCTCTTTCAATAGCAACCACCGCTAAACCATTGCGGTAATTTTTACGGATGCGGTCGTAGCTGGTAAGCAAACGATCATCTGCATGGCTGCGGGCTTTTTCGCCTTCCTTGTTATAATGTTTTTCTTCTTTTTCGGTTTCGCTGATGATCTTTTCCAGCTCGCCTTTTTTACCTACCAGGTGGCCTTCTTTATTAGCTACCGCTTTTTTTGCTGTTTCCAGCTGCCTTGCTTTTTCAGAAATTTCCTCGGTAGCGTCTTTGATATGCTTTTCGCACAGCTTTATTTCTAAAGTCTGCATTTCAATTTCTTTATTGATGGCTTCAAACTCACGATTGTTCTTTACGTTATCGCTTTGCTTCTCGTATTTTTTAACCAGTGCTTCGGCTTCTTTAATGCCTTCTTTCTTTTGGGCAATAAATTCCTGTATACCGTTTATTTCTTCTTCCACACGGGTTTGCCTGGCGTGCAGACCTTCAATTTCGTCTTCCAGGTCTTTTACCTCCATGGGTAATTCTCCTTTCAGGATCTGAATTTCATCCAGCTTACAATCTACTTTTTGTAAAAGTACCAGTGCGCTTAATTTTTCTTCAATTGAAAATTCTTTAACTGCGGGCATATTATTTTTGAAATTTGATTTTTGAAATTACAGGAAGTAATGTACCGGATTGGTTTTTACCCCTGTTTTTAGGACGGCAAAGGTAGGGAATTTTTGGGTCAAAATATCAAATAAGAGGTCTATTGTGTACTGTTCGCTCTCAAAATGGCCAATATCGGCAACCACCAGCCGGTTGTTGGCATCAAAAAACTCGTGGTATTTGATGTCGCCGGTAATGTAGAAACCGGCACCGGATGCAGCTGCAGCGCCAATCAGAAAGCTGCCGGCACCCCCGCAAAGTGCTATTTTGGTAACTGGTTTATCCAGCAAAGGCGTGTGCCGTATTACCGAAAGCTTGAATTTTTCTTTTAGAAGCTCCAGGAAGGCGGTTTCGCTAACCGGCTCTGGCAGTTCGCCCACCAAACCGCTGCCAACCTGCTGGTTCTGGTTATCCAGCGGCACAATATCATAAGCCACTTCTTCATAAGGATGGGCGTCAATCATGGTAGCTAAAATATTTTTTTCCTGCCAGGCCGGAAAGATCATTTCCATCTTTATTTCATCTTCGGTATGGCGGATGCCCCGTTTACCGGTAAATGGATTGGTACCCTCGCCGGGTTTAAAAGTTCCCTGGCCAGCGGTATTAAAACTGCATTCGCTGTAATTGCTGATATGGCCGCCACCGGCATTAAAAATGGCCGACCGTACATTTTCGGCAAATTCAATGGGTACAAAAGTGAACAGCTTTTTCAGCGTATCATTTTTGGGTTGAAGTATTTTGCGGTTTACCAAACCCAGTTTATCGGCAATGGCAGCATTTACACCATATAGCACATTATCCAGGTTGGTATGAATGGCATAAATGGCAATATCATTTTTTATAGCGGTAATGATGGTTTGTTCTACATAATTTTTGCCGGTAATTTTTCTTAACCCTCCAAAAATAATGGGGTGATGGGCTACAATAAGATTGCATTTCTTTTCAATGGCTTCCAGCACCACGGCTTCGGTTGCATCTAAAGTGGTGATGATGCCGGTACAATCCCAGCTGCTGTTACCGGTAATTAAACCGGCATTATCATAGCTTTCCTGCAGGGATGTGGGTGCTACTGATTCTAAAAAAGATATGATCTCCTGAATCTTCATTTTTTATCCTTTCAGTTTATTAACCAGCTCAATATATTGCTGCATACTTTCTTCGCTGGTTTTACCTTTTAATGCAGACCAGGCTTCGTACTTGGCTTTGTTTACAAAATCAAAGGGGTTGGTTGGCGCTTCGCCGCTTACATCGCCTTCTGTTGATTGTTTGTATAGGGAATACAGCTGCAGCAGGGTTTCGTTGCTGGGCTTTTCGGTAAGTGATTTACTGTCGGCTATTGCCTGCTCAAATTGTGCTTTTATATCCATGGCTTTTATTTGCGAATTTAGGTGAAAGCGGTTAAGTGATTAATAAGGTTAACAAAAAAGAAAGCCGGATTTTAATATCCAGCTTTCTCTGTATTTAAACAAACCATTTAAAACCTGAAGGTTCGTTTTATTTTTTCTTATAGATCGTTATCTCTACCCTGCGGTTTAACCAGTCCTGGTGTACATCGTAAGGCATTGCTGATCCGTAGAATGCTGTCTTCATTCTGGCCTTAGCAATACCATAGCTCTGGAAATAATCCCTGGCTACATTGGCACGTTCCTGGGAGATAAGCATATTGTATTTTTCAAGCCCGAAATTATCGGCATGGCCATCAATACTTATCATCAGGCTTTTATCGGCTTTTAACACGCTTACAATTTCACTCATTATACTGAATGCTTCACTGGTAATATTGGCCTTATCAAAATCAAACCTGATAAAGTAAGTCATTGAATCGCCCGATGACCTGATGAGTTTACCGCCAGTAAGTATCTTCATAGGGCAGCCATTGTTTTCGGCAGGACCTGCCGCATCCGGGCATTTATCATCTTTATCCAGAATACCATCGCCGTCTGTATCTGCAGGGCAGCCACTGTTGTCGGCCACACCTTTTACATCGGGGCAATTATCGTTATCGTCATTTACGCCATCGCCATCAGTATCTGGCACAGGGCAGCCATTGTATTTGGCTGTACCTTTTACATTGGGGCATTTATCATCTTTATCGGCTACGCCATCACCATCGGCATCGGGGCAGCCATTTGCTGTACCTTTTACGGTTACACACAAATCAGTAATATCCGGCACTCCATCTCCGTCTGTATCTATTTCAATTTTAGGGCCTACTGCAACCGTGTCTTTTTTCACATCGGTTTTTGCTGAATCTACAGGCGGTACTTCTGGCTTAGGTTCTACCTTCTTAGGTTTTTTATGCTGACCGAAACCAAGGGAGTAAAACATAAAATCGTCTTTTATACCATCGGTTAACGCCATTTTCCATTGTGCCTGTACAAAAAGATAAGCTCCGCTGTTGAAATGAAACTGCAGACCCACACCTACCGGTGCATACACAACCAATTGTCTTCCAAAATAACCGGCACCTATACCGGCGGTTAAAAACGGATTTATTTTGCTGCTTTCTTTAAATGCTTTGGCATGCAGCAACAGATCGAGCTGGGGCGAAAAAGATGCCTTACCAATGCTGTCGCCTTTTACATACAATGCCGGAAAATTTGAAAAAGTACCTATGAAATTACCTGAAAAATCGAAATGAGAACCAAGCCCTTTCCAGTAGGAAGCCCCAAAACCAAATGAACTGCTGCCCGATTTAAAAAGCCCCTTGCGGTTAAAAGCATAGCTTATGGATGAATCCTTAACAGCTTTAAAAAAGCCATAATCGGAGTAATTAGCACTGAACGAAAACATACCCTTCTTTTTATCTGTATTTTTTACAGTCTTTTTCTGCCCATAAACAAGGGTAGTGCTTAAGCAAAGCAGGAGGGCAATTTTCAGGAATTTAACGAGCATACAGGTGGTGTTAGGGTGTGTAAAATGAGTATTACTGAGTTTTGGTTTACAGTTTAAAATATTAAACGTCAATGCAATGTAAAAATATATCTCTACATACACAATTTTTATATAGAAAATGTTGTTTACCATAGGGCAGAAATGCCTTGTTTTATCCATTTTATCCATAATCCAAAAAAACCGGTATCTGTATGCCTACGTTTACCCTAGCTATACCCAGGCAGTATCTTTTGCTATTTATTTTACTGATTTCTTTCAGTTTCAGCAGTAAAAGCCAGGTTACAGCAAATTTTTCAGCATCACCTACATCGGGCTGCTCACCGCAAATTGTAAATTTCAACGACTTATCTACCGGCAACCCTATTTACTGGAAATGGGACCTGGGCAATGGCACTATTTCATTTTTACAAAATCCATCCACTGCTTATTTTACCCCCGGGCAATACAATATTAAACTGGTTGTAGAAGATGGCCTGGGCAATAAAGATTCTTTAACAAGAACGCAATACATCAATATTTTTCCAATACCTGTTGTAAATTTTTCGGCAACGCCGCTTTCGGGCTGTGTGCCATTAACAGTTCAGTTTACCGATTTAAGTACGGCGGCAGGCTCTTCCATTACAAGCTGGCTATGGGATTTTGGCGATGGTACCACCGGCACAGTAAGAAATCCTGTACATACCTATACATCGGCCGGTAATTATAATGTTACGCTGCGTGTTACAACCATATCGGGTTGTTCAAAAACACTAACCAAAAACAATTATATACACGCAAGCAATGGTGTAACGGCTAATTTTACCAATACTTTACCCACGGGCTGCAGCCTTCCCGTAACCATTAGTTTTACAAATACGTCATCGGGTTCGGGCACTTTATCTTACCTGTGGGATTTTGGCGATGGCTTTACATCTACCTTACAAAACCCAACACACACTTATACATCGCAGGGAAGTTTTACCGTAAGCCTGAGAGTAACCAGCAGTACAGGTTGCATTACTACCATTACAAAGCCAAATGCTGTTGTTATAAATTTTATACACGCAGGTTTTATGAACCCGGCAAGTTCCTGCATTAATGATGCGGTAACTTTTACAAACACATCAACCCCCACACCCACATCGGTGCTTTGGGATTTTGGTGATGGCACTACGTCAACAACAATCAGCCCTGTAAAAACATATACAGCCACCGGAACTTATATAGTTAAGCTGAAAGCATGGCTGGGTGTGTGTGTTGATTCTGCAATATTCATCTTTAATGTATATCCAAAACCAACAGCTGCTTTTTCTGCCATTAACAGAAATGCCTGTGAGCCTCCGCTGACTGTAAACTTTACAAATACCAGCACCGCACCAGCTACTTATTTTTGGGATTTTGGCGATGGTGCAACATCTGCAACGCAAAACCCATCGCATACCTACACAACTTACGGTTCATTTCATGTAAAACTGATTGTTACCAATTTTGTGGGTTGCAGCGATTCGCTTGTATTGAATGATTACATAAGAATTTTACCACCAGATGCCAGCATCAATAATTTACCGCAAAGTAATTGTGCACCGCTCACCTGGACGTTTTCTTCAACCGTAAACTCACCCGACCCGGTTGTAAGTTATTTTTGGGATCTGGGAGATGGTACCACATCTACCTTAGCAAACCCAACAAACACATACCCAACCGGCTCTTACGATATTAAATTAATTGTAACTACACTGGGAGGCTGTAAAGACACAGTTTTTATGCCGGCAGGCATTGTGGCCGATGATAAACCTGTGGCCAATTTTAATGCAAACCCCAGAGATGTGTGTGCTAAGTTTGATGTGTTGTTTAATGATCTTTCAACCGGAAATATTACACGTTGGTTATGGGACTTTGGCGATGGTGGAACATCAACCGTTCAAAATCCATCGCATCATTATGAAGATACGGGCTTGTTTACCATACGCCTGATTGTGTGGAATAACAATTGTCCGGATACATTGGTACTTACTGATTATGTGCATATCAGTCCGCCAATAGCGGCTTTTAATTCAATCTTTGATTGTGCAGCTCCAAAAACGTTCACATTTACTGATGCATCCATCGGCCCCGATGAATGGCACTGGGATTTCGGCGATGGCACTACATCAACAACACAACACAATGTTCATACTTTTCCCGATACCGGCACATTTTCCATTCAACTGGTTGTAATAAATCATTTAACCGGTTGCGATGATACCTATACCCAAACGATACGCATTGTAGATGAGGATGCAGATTTTAATGCAACAGATACCGTGATATGCCGCAATACTTCCACCACATTTAGTGCCATTGGCAATACACCCGGCACCATCAGCAGTTATGAATGGGATTTTGGCGATGGACAAACCGATACAGGTGCTGTAAGAACACATACATACATCAATGCCGGTTTATACACAGTAAGGCTCATCATTACAGATATATCGGGTTGTAAAGACACACTGGTGAAAGTTCAGTACATCCGCATCAACGGACCTGTTGCTGCTTTTACCATTCCTAATGGCGGAAGCTGCTCTAACAACAGTTTTACTTTTGTTGATAATTCAACCGATGATGGACTGCATCCCATTGCCAGCTGGGTTTGGGATTTTGGGGATGGTACCACACAAACATTTACTGCGCCACCATTCACACATTTTTATTCAACATCGGGCTCGTATAATGTTACATTAAAAACGATTGATGCTATTGGCTGCTCCGACAGTACAACCAATACAAACACTATAGTTATATCCAATCCTGTAGCTGCTTTCACGCAATCTGATACCACTGTATGCCCGGGCATTGACATCAATTTTACCAATGCATCAACAGGGCCCAATCTTACTTATTTATGGAACTTTGGAGATGGCATTACTGATACCTTAGCTGACCCAATACATAACTATGCAACCGAAGGAAATTATCCCGTATTATTAGTAATCACCGATCAATATGGTTGCAGGGATTCGGTAAACCAAATCATTCATGTGGCACCGCCACATGCCAGCTTTACGGTTTCAGATACATTGAGTACCTGCCCGCCACTGATTGCAAACTTTATCAATACATCATTAAATGGTATTGATGCTACCTGGGATTTTGGCGATGGAAGCACATCCAATTCGCCTAACCCGATTCATATTTATAACACACCGGGTATTTACATGGCCAAATTATTTGTAACCGGTCCGGGCAATAATTGTTTTGATTCGGTAGTACAAAGAATAGTTGTAAGAGGCCCTATCGGTACTTTTAGTTACAGCCCAATAGGTGGTTGCAGCCCGCTTACTGTAAACTTTACAGCCGTATCGCCCGATCATCCTGCATACATCTGGGATTTTAATGATGGTGCAACACTTAACACACTTGATTCAACCATCTCATATACTTATACATTACCCGGCGCTTATTTACCAAAAATGATATTGGTAGATACCGGCGGATGCCAGGTACCCATTGAAGGTGTTGATACCATCAATGTTTATGGCGTAAAAACAAATTTTGGTTTTGATGGGCTGCCACGCTGCAACCTGGGCGATGTACAGTTTTCAGATTCATCCATCATCAATGATATTTCATCTGTGTATGCCTGGAATTTTGGTGATGGCGGAACTTCTGCTTTACAAAACCCATCACATTTTTATGCAGCGCCCGGCCAATACTTTCCGCAACTGATTGTAGTAACCAACCGGGGTTGCAGGGATACTACAACATTACCGGTGCCTGTAAAAATTGTTGCTTCGCCGCAGGCAGATTTTACAAATGCATTAAGCGGATGTACACCCGTGATGGCAGGTTTCAACGCATTTTTATCTGTGCCGGATTCTTCTGCAATTAGCTGGAACTGGAATTTGGGAAATGGAAATACATCAACACTGCAAACCACCCCTGCACAAACTTATACAACAGCACAGGTTTATAATGTTGAATTAATTGCAACAAACAGCAGCGGTTGTAAAGACACGGTTAACAAAAGTTTTGAAGTGTACGCAATACCCGTGATTGATGCCGGTCCAAATGTACAGATATGCAGGGGCACACCAACACAGTTGAACCCGAATGGCGGCGCTACTTATGTATGGAGCCCATCTATTGGTTTAAACTGTACCAACTGCACCAGCCCGATGGCATCGCCAAACTTTAATCAGAAATACGTGGTTACCGGTTCATCTGTGCATGGTTGCAGTAATGTTGATTCGCTGAATATAACCGTGATACAACCTTTTGTAATGGATAACAAAAGAGATGATACTATTTGTGTGGGCAGCTCGGTAAGGTTATTTGCTTCAGGTGCCAACAGTTATGAATGGTCTCCTTCTTCAGGTTTAAATAATATTACATCGTCTTTGCCAGTTGCCAGCCCCAAAGCAACAACAACATACCGTGTAATTGGCAGCGATGCTTACGGATGCTTTAAAGATACCGGTTACACCATCATAAAAGTTTATCCTATACCGCAGGTAGATGCCGGTAAAGATATAACCATGAAAAACGGTGCAGCACCATTAACCATAACCCCAACAATTTCACCGGATGTTACCTATACCTATTGGGCTACGGCTCCGGGCATTTTGTACAGCAATTCGCCATCGGTTACTGTGCAGCCAAAAGCAACAACTGAATACACTGTTGAAGCAAGAAACCCCGGTGGCTGCAAAACAACCGACAGGGTTACGGTGTATGTGATGTGTGATGGCGCCAATATTTTTATACCCAATACTTTTTCGCCAAACGGCAGCGGTGCCAATGATGTTTTTTATCCAAGAGGATCGGGCATATTTACCATCAAACTGTTGCGCATTTTCAACCGCTGGGGCGAAGTGGTTTTTGAGAAAGTTAATTTCTCACCCAATGATCCAAGCGCAGGCTGGGACGGCACTGTAAAAGGTAAAAAAGTAAACAGCGATGTATTTGTTTACACCGCAGAAGTGGTTTGCGAAAACAACAATTCGATGATACTAAATGGAAATATTGCATTACTGAGATAATAAAACACAACACTGAATACAGAGGCTGAAATAATTATAATTCCAAATCCAATGAAGACAAATTTAAAACATACTATTTTTCAAACTGTCCTGATGATGCTGTTATGCTCTGTATCGGTTACAGCGCAGGATATACATTTTTCACAATTTTTTGAAACGCCTTTATTGAGGAACCCATCGCTTGCCGGTATTTTTAAGGGTGATGTACGGGCACAGATGGTTTACCGCAGCCAGTGGAATAATGTTACCGATGCTTACCGCACCGGTTCATTTAATGTTGAATTTAAAAAACCAATTGGTAAAGGCGATGATTTTATAACCATTGGGGGACAGGTTTTGTACGACAGGGCCGGCACCATTGCACTCACATCAACTCATTTATTACCCGTATTGAATTACCAGAAATCATTAAGCACTGACAGGAATATGTACTTATCGCTTGGCTTTATGGGCGGGCTTGTACAAAGAAGAATTGACCAAAGCAAAATGACAACAAACAGTCAGTACAATGGAAGTGAGTACGACCCCAATTTGAGCAATGGTGAAAACTTTGGCAAAACATCTTACTCTTACCTGGATGCCAGCGTAGGCATGAGTTTTAATACCCAGATAGGAGAAAATGAAAATAATAATATTTATGCAGGCCTGGCCTATCATCATTTTAATAAATCAAATAAGGCATCTTTTTACGGCAATATAGATTTAGAAATGAAACCCAAATGGGTTGGCTCGCTGGGCATAAGAATGAATGTGAGTGAAGAATCTTATTTCACTTTGTATGGCGATTACAGCAAACAGGATACTTACCAGGAAATCGTTGCTGGGTTCTTATACAGCTACCGGCTTGGCGATCCTGAAGACCCCCGGTATGTTTTACATGTTGGCAGTATGTTGCGTTTAAAAGATGCCTTGATACCGGTTGCAAAGCTTGATATAGGCCATCTGGCTATGTCGTTCAGTTATGATGTTAATACTTCTCAATTAAGAAATGCCAGTTATGGCCGTGGCGGATTTGAAGTTTCCCTGGGCTATCAGAATTTCAATAATAAAGATAACAGTACCAGCAATGCTGTACGTTGCCCTAAATTCTAAATAATCTTTCAAGGTTTTATTAACTTCCTGAGTTTGCAACAAAATCCAGATCGAAATATTTGCCGGTAAGGCGATAAGACGGTAAATGTTAAAACTTAATTTCTATTTTCTTCACGGCTTTCCGTCTTCCCGGCAAAAAAACTTTTTATACAGCTTCTTTCGGTTTTTATACACTTTCCTTGCCGGTGATAATGCAGTTGACCTACAACCTCATTTTTTTCATTACTTACCAGACCAGGTATACTTTCAAAATATTGTTTTAAAATAAAAGCAACCCTCTGCATTTATTTCCCGATTTAGCTCTTTGAAAAAGTACACATGAAAAAAGAGCTGAACCCGGTTGGCTATTCCACCATCTCTAAATTAAAATTAATAAGTGATGTTGATACAATAAATCAATCGGCACCCTACTTTCATATACAACATGAATTCAATGAACTGATAAATATTGGTTCTGTAACCACCCCTTTTCATACACAGCCACTTGATAATAAATTTAACCGGGCTTTGAAACGCAGCATGGACATTACTATTTCACTCCTGTTCATTGTTTTTATATTTTCATGGTTGTGTCCGTTGATTGCGGTTTTAATAAAATTAAATTCCCGTGGCCCTGTTTTTTTTCTTCAGAAAAGAAATAAGCGGAATTGCGAATTGTTTACCTGCATAAAATTCAGATCGATGTACACAAATGCCGATGCAGATATTTTACCGGCAAAGGAAAATGATGCCCGTATAACAAAAGTGGGCTGGTTTTTACGCAATCATTACCTGGATGAACTGCCACAGTTTTTAAATGTGTTGTGGGGTGATATGTCTGTAATTGGCCCCAGGCCACACATGGTAAGCGACAACATTAAATTTGATGAACTGATAAAAAACTATAATTACAGGCACAAAGTTAAACCCGGCATTACCGGCCTGGCACAGGTATTAGGTTATGTAGGTGCAGTAGAAGATGTACAAAAAATGAAAGCCCGTATTAATATGGACATATTTTATGCACGCCACTGGTCGCCTAAATTTGACATAGTGATTCTTTTCCGGACCATTTGTAAAACCTTGGGTATATAAGTATCAATCATTTTTATTACACAGCTTTAAAGGGCGCAACTTTATGTGAAAAAGATACTGAAAAACATACTTGAAATTCTTGAAAAAAAAGAAAAAAAACAATTTTTCAGTTTAATGCTGCTGGATATTGCTGTGAGTATTTTTGATATTCTTTTCCTCGCATTTTTATTACTGCTCATTCAGTTTTATATTCAACCCGGTATTGAAAACCGGTTATCCTTTTTACCTGCATGGCTTACAAACCGTAGCTCAGTCTGGCTGATAGCCATTTTCCTGCTGCTCTTCAGCATTAAGAATATATGTGCCTTTATAATTACCCGTGCTAATTTCAGTTTTATCAATAAGGTTGCCATCCGGATATCCCGTAACAACTTAATTAATTATCAGCAGGCCGCATTTCATGAATTTGTACATACAGACTCGTCGGTATACATCCGCAATATCTGTTACAGACCCTTTGAATTTTCACAATACATGCTTTCCGGTTTTCAGCAGATCGTTACCCAACTGGCATTGATGCTGGTAACCATTATTGCCATCATCTTATTTAATGCAAAAATATTCCTGCTGCTGCTTGTACTGTTGCTGCCACCGGTTGTTATGGTGTTCTGGTTAATAAAAAAAAGTATTACTGCAGAAAAAAAGAACATCCAGGAAAATAATGAGCTTTCCTTTAAGTATGTGCTGGATGCATTGAAAGGATATGTTGAAAGTAATATTTACAACCGCAATACTTTCTTTTTGAACCGCTTTATTAATGCACGCCAAAAATTCAGTAAGGCCCTGTTTAATTCGCTTGCACTGCAAAGCCTGCCAGGCCGCATCATTGAAATATTTGCGGTGCTTGGCCTGTTTATTTTAATTGTAATTGCCAACTGGACCGGCAATA
>JAOAUI010000343.1 GCA_030157685.1 Ferruginibacter sp.
ATTTTAAAGAGATACTGGATTATTTTGATGACAAAGATGTGTTTGTAGTAAACAACACCAAGGTTTTTCCGGCCCGTATGTATGGACGAAAAGAAAAAACCGGAGCTAAGATTGAAGTTTTTTTGTTGCGTGAATTGAATAAAGCCAACAAGCTTTGGGATGTGATTGTTGACCCTGCCCGTAAAATTCGTGTGGGTAATAAATTATATTTTGGTGAGAGTGACGAACTGGTTGCCGAAGTAATTGACAACACTACCAGCCGTGGCCGTACTATCCGTTTTTTATGGGATGGCACCGATGATGAATTCAGAGGCATGCTGGAAATATTGGGCGAAACTCCGTTGCCTAAATACATCAAGCGTAAGCCGGATGAAGAGGATAAAGAGCGTTACCAAACCGTTTATGCCAAGCACGAAGGTGCTGTAGCTGCGCCAACTGCGGGTTTGCATTTTAGCCAGGAACTGATTAAAAGACTGGAGATAAAAGGCATTCGTTTTGCAGAAGCAACATTGCACACCGGCCTTGGAACCTTCCGCCCGATTGAGGTAGAAGATCTGAGCAAACATAAAATGGATGCAGAGTATTACCGCATTGAAGAAACCGCCTGTAATATTGTAAACAAAGCTAAAGAAGGCGGCCACCGCATTTGCTCTATTGGTACCACAACCATGAGGGCGATGGAATCTTCATTTACAGCGCAAAAATTATTAAAGCCATCCGAAGGCTGGACCAATCATTTTATTCATCCGCCCTACAACTTTAATATTGCCGATTCGCTGGTAACCAATTTTCATTTGCCAAAAACCAGTTTACTGATTATGGCCTGTGCATTTGCCGGTTACGATTTGATGATGGAAGCTTATAAAAAAGCCATTAAAGATAAATACCGTTTCTTCAGCTATGGAGATGCGATGTTGATTATCTAAAATAATATTAACCAAGATTTTTTTGACACTCCCCCGTTGGGGAGTATTTTTTTGCCACAGATGGCTCAGAATCACAGAAACCCGATTTGTATTTTTCTGTGCTTCCGTGTTTCTGTGGCAACTCTTTTTTGCCGCAGGCAAAATCAATAAAAACCCTTTGTGATCAGTGGCTACAAAAAAGAAGCCCCGATAGAGATCGGGGCCGTTTTAATCCAATATCCTATGAAAAACCAAACATTAGACGACAGAACAGGCGTTTTTGTTGCAAATGAATTGTTAACAGTTTTAATTAACTTTAGCCAACAAATTGCATTAATATGAAAACAATTCATCAATGGCTTAGCGAATACGGTGAAAGCCACCAGAACCATACCAATAAAACCATTCACTGGATCTGTGTTCCTTCCATTTTCTTTTCAATTGTAGGTTTGCTGTATTGCATTAAACTTCCACTGGTAATTTCGGGCATACAGTTAAATGTTGCCATGATCGTATTGGCATTGGCAACCATATATTATATCTCACTTTCAAAAACCCTTTGGATTGGTTTATTTTTATTTGCCGTTTTATGTTTATGGCTATGCCACCTGATTGAGCAGGCTGACTTTATACAGCTTTGGCTTTTCTGTGTAATTGTTTTTGTAGTTGCCTGGATTGGCCAGTTCTATGGCCATAAGGTAGAAGGAAAAAAGCCATCCTTTTTAAAGGACGTACAGTTTTTAATGATTGGCCCTGCCTGGCTGATGAGTTTTATTTATAAAAAGATGGGAATCGGGATTTAAAAATGCTGATACTGGATTCTGGGCAAACCCTGAAAAAGAAACAGCTCTTTCATACCTGAGCTATATCCAAAATCCAGTATCCAGCATCAAGTATCTTCTCCTAAAGCCCAAACAACCCCTTATTCAACAACTGCAATGTTTGTTCCTTATAATTACGGGCTATCAATAAAGATACATTGTGCTTGCTGCCGCCATAACTTACCATACGCACCGGTATGGGTTCAATGGCATCAAATATCTTCTTCATCACATCTTTTGTTTCGGCAATTTCATTACCCACAATAGATACAATAGTTTGGTTGGTATCAATCTCCACCGTTCCAAAAGCTTCCAGCTCTTTTAAAATTTCGGGTAGGTGTACATCATCATCAATCGTTACAGAAACAGCAACTTCAGATGTGGTGATCATATCAATAGATGTACGGTGCTTTTCAAACACTTCAAAAACCCTGCGTAAAAAACCATAAGCAAGTAACATGCGGCTGCTCTTTATTCTGATGGCAGTGATACTGTCTTTTGCTGCCACCGCTTTTACACCAACACTGCCAGCAATTTCAGTAATTAAAGTGCCTTTTGCTTCGGGTTCCAAAGTATTCAGCAAACGTACAGGCACATTAAAAAACTGTGCAGGCCAAATGCTTGCAGGGTGCAGTATCTTGGCACCAAAATAAGCCAGCTCTGCAGCTTCATCAAAACTCAACTGCTCAATGGCCTTTGTTTTTTCAACCACACGAGGATCGTTGTTGTGCATGCCGTCAATATCGGTCCATATTTCGCAAACGCTGGCATTAATTGCCGCTGCTATGAGCGAAGCCGAATAGTCACTTCCTCCCCTTTTCAAATTATCTACCTCGCCTTTTGCATTGCGGCTGATGTATCCCTGTGTAACAAAAATATTTTTATCCTTATGCTTATTTAAAAGTTGTGCCAGTTTTACTTTGATGGTGCCAACCTGCGGCTCATCATAACTGTCAATGGTCATAAAATCAAGTGCAGGTAACAACACATGATCAACCTTTTTTTCTTCCAGGTAAATGCAGAATAACTTGGTGCTTAACAGCTCGCCCTGTGCAAGAATATCCTTATTTAATGCCTGGCTGAAAGATATTTTTAAGATGATGGTTAAAAACTCGAAGTGCTCATTCAAAACCGTATTTGCTTTCTCTCTTGTTTCAGCTTCCTGCAATAATTCCAAAACAAAATTTTGATAATGCTGCTGCAAAGTTTCAATCTGTTGTTTGGCTGCAGAGCGGTCTCCGCTTGCCAATGATTCACTGATCTCAACCAATGCATTAGTGGTTCCGCTTAAAGCAGATAATACAACAATCTTACGTTCATCATCTTTGGTTACCAGGCTTGCAACTTGCTGCATACGTTGCGGCTTACCAACGCTGGTGCCGCCAAACTTCATTACTTTCATGTGTTATACTTATTGTTTTTTGCCACATGGAATTCGCCTTAAACATTGCAGTCGTTATCAACTTCATGTTATGGCTCATTTCATCTACTTAAAAAAATTTGAGTTGCAAATATAACCCTTAGAAAGCAACTTTAAACTTATTACTTAAAGCTTCTAAATCGGCTACCACAGCAGGTAGCAAAGGAATGCCGTTTTTCATTCTTTCAACTTCCATTTCCCGCTCGGGGTCACCGGGAATGATAACTTTCTCCTGGCCCGCGATTGTTTGTGAAGCCCGGAAACGGGTTATCCATTTATCCATATGTTCTTTAAATTCATCTGCTTTTCTGAAAGCATCAATCCGCATCACACCAAAAAAATGGCCAATGCCTTCACCCGGCATATTTTCGGGCATGGGAATGTATGCAGGAAATGGCGGCACCCAGGGGCCATAATTGGCACCGCTGAGTATGGCCGAAAAAATATCAACAATGGCACCCAATGCATAACCTTTATGGCTTCCATGTTCCTTATCGCCGCCGAGCGGCACAAGTGTGCCTCCGTTTTTTAATTCCCCTGCATTGGTTGATACATTTCCATCCTTATCCTGTATCCAACCGGTTGGCGCTTCTAAATTTTTTCTTTGCAGGATCTCGAGTTTACCGTTGGCAGCAGTGGTCGTTGCAAAGTCGGCAACAAAGGCTGGCTCCTTACCGGCTGGTATAGCAACCGCAATTGGATTTGTGCCCAACATTCTTTCTTTAGAAAAAGTGGGCGCCACCAATGCCGATGCATTGGTCATGGCAATACCGATCATATCATGTTTCAAAGCCATCATGGCGTGGTGCCCGGCAATGCCAAAATGATTACTGTTTTTTACACTTACCCAACCGGTGCCAACAGCTTTTGCTTTATCAATGGCAACCTGCATGGCGAATGGTGCAACTACCAAACCCAATCCCCTATCACCATCAACAACAGCGGTTGAAGGTGTTTCATGAATAATTTTTATTGCTGGATTTGCATTTACACGTTCAGCTTCCCATAGGCGTATGTAACCGCTGAGCCTGGCTACACCATGACTGTCAACACCACGCAAATCGGCTGATAGCAGAGATTTGGTAGCTGTTTCGGCATCTGCTTCACTGCATCCTATTTTTAAAAATATACTTTTGGAAAAATTGTGAAGTTGTTGGTAGCTGAAAGTTGTACTCATCAGGCAAAATTAAGTTTTTTCCCTGTGAGTAGCTTTAATCGGTTACTGTTTCAAGATGTTAGAACTTAGTGAAAGATTTTGAAAAAGTAATTTCTCCTGATTTTCCTGTAAATTTTAATACATAAATACCAGCAGGCAACTGACTGATGTCAAAATTTATTTTCCGGTTTGTTTCCTGATGCATCATTGTTTTATCTGTAACATGTACGCCCAGTAAGTTGATAATATCAACTCTCGTATTTTCAAATCCATCGGCATACTCAATTGAAATGTTTGAACCTGCCGGATTAGGATAAAGTAATAAGTCTGCAGTATTCTTTTTCACATAAATATTTATAATACCTGAATTTTTCGCCCTGCCATCCACATCAACCTGTTTTAAACGGTAATAGTTAAACCCGGCAAATGGTTCTTTATCCTGATAAGCATAATTACGGTTACCGGTAGAATTGCCTGAGCTGTTAACAATGCCAATAGAAGTAAAATCAATTCCATTGGCACTCTTCATTATTTCAAAGTATTTATTATTAATTTCTGAGGCAGTTGACCAAGCCAGATCATTTGTATTTGCCAACTTGTTATGGTGGCCGGTAAAACTGATTAACTCAACTGGTAGTGGATTGGTTATCAGATCAACTTCCCAAACACCTCTTCCATAAGTGCCGGCCCTTAGCTTTCTTGCAGGATAATAAATTTCCAAATCATTTATCACCACATTGGGCAACCCGTTATTATACGAAACCCAATCAGATGAGGCGGCATCCCTGTAAAAAACTCCAAAGTCAGTACCTATATATACCTCATCATTGCTGCCGTCTACATAGGTAATACAGTTTACCGGTACATTAGGCAGCGAGGTACCGGAATAATTAATCCAGTTAGCCCCACTATCCACCGACATAAAAACTTTATTGTTTGCCGAGTAGCCGGAAAATGTAACAAATACTTTTCTTCTGTCACCTGAACTTACAATGATATCCGTGATAGCAGCAGATGCTACGGGCAGGCCCGCTGTAATGTAAGACCATGTGGTTCCTGCATTCACCGACATTATCATTGAATCATGGCTGGCAGCGTACACATAATTTGTATCTGATTTTGAAATATCCAGTGCATAAATCCAGTCAAGCCAGGGTGCAGAAAGATTTACATAACTGCCATGTGTACCGCCAACAGTTGATTTTTTAACTCCTGCCGTGCAACCTGCATACATAGTTTGTGAATTCAAAGGGTTCATCTTTATAGGGCAGTTCCATAGCATTTGCCCGGGTGATGCCAAGACAAAATTCTGGCCTCCATTTATGGATTTCTGCACAAACCCAAGCTGTTTGCTTGCAAAGATTATACTGGGATTATTTGGGTCAACAAGACACTGAAAACCATCACCCGGGTCTAAAAGGGAAACGCTGGTATTTGTAGCGTCCCAACGGTTGGTTCCATTATCCTGTGCGCCATAATAAACCGTATCTGCACTTGTGTAGCTATTGGCAATTTTATAAATCTCAGCAATCTGTAAGCCATTACTTTTATCGGCCCAGGTGGCGCCGTTATCTGCACTAAAGGCAATGCCTCCATCGTGCAAGGCATATAATCTTGTGCCACTCCCCGGCTCATAAACTATCTTTTTTATATCAGCATGAAAATAATTTGGAGCAAGGTGGTTTACATATTCTGATGTTGTTGCCCAGGGTATACCCACATTTATTCCCCCATTTATTGTTTTGGCAGTAGTTAACCCACCAACAATTATAATATCACTATTAGTATTTGATACCCCGATTGCCCTGTCAACATAACCGTAGGGTGATGCAATGCTTTCAGGATTTGCCAAAACAGTTGCATCAATTGTATTACCACCGTCAATAGACCTTTTAAAGCCTGCTGTTTTTCCCCACAGATAAACATAGTTAACATTAGCCGGTGTAACTGCAAGTGAAACCCTGTCAGCAGCGGCATTTGGATAACCTCCACCTCTGAATGACCAACTCACTCCATTGTCGGTTGAACGCCAAAGACCAAATCCATCAGTAGCATAAACCACATTATGATTAAGGGGTTTGAACTCTATACTGAAAAAATTTCCAGCCCGAACCATTGTCCAGTTATTACCTCCGTCAATAGTTCTCCAGATGCCGGTGTTACCCGCAATTAGCAATGTTTGTGGTGCCACCGGGTCAATAATCATCTGCTGAGGTACAAATTGATTTAATTGCAAAGCAGACATACCTGCCGGTAGCCAGTTAAGCCCTCCATCTGTTGATTTAAAAACACCGGCGCTGTAATGACCTTGTTTTAATACACTGCTTATCGGAAACCCGGTAAAATTATCTCCGGTAGCTATATAAATTGTATTCGGTAAAGTTTGTTCTATACAAATACTGGTAATGCTTAAGGAGGGTAGCAGGTCTGTATTAAGGACCGTCCATGTTGTTCCGCCATTGGTGCTTTTCCAAATACCGCCACAGGCTGTTCCTATAAAAATAGTGTTGTTATCACCCGGCATAAATGCCATACAGTTTACACGGCCTGTTCCTGCATAGCTGCCTATTGGTGCATTTGGTGATGCAAGGTTTTGCCAAACCTGTGATGTTGTTATATTTTCTTTAGCAGAAAGAGCTGCTTCATTTTTCTTTTGAAAAAATTTATCATATTCCTCTAATACCATTTTTACTGAAGGGAATTCTCCTGTTGGATATGTTCTTTGTTCATTAAACCATTCCCATCTTTTATAATTTTTATATCCTTTGAACGGGGATTTGAATTCATTTTCGCCGGTAAATTTTTCAGGATATGTTTCCCGTTGCTCCTGCTCGTATAGCTGAAATGCTTTTTGGATGTCATAAAAATTAACCGGAAGCGAACTGTCCGTTTTAGGTGTAAGGTATCTGGCCTCCAGCCAGGGCTGTGCATACACAGCTGAAGTTATTGAGGTAAGTAAAAGAACCAGCAAAATGATAACAGGTTTTTTCATATTGATTATTTCATGAACAAGGATATTAATGAGAGCGCATATATTGTATTTATGTTGCCTGTGATATAATAAAATTAATACAATATCTTAATATCTCTTTTACGATTAACCAGCGCTTATATCCAAAAAAACGATTTTATCATGATTTTATTTCATATTGCAAAAATAATGGCATCAGTCAATTTTGCTTATACCTGTTTAAAAAAGTAGAATTTGCCGCTCAAAAAAAGCCGCTCAAAAATGAACGGCTCTTTTGCTCAACCTTACTGCAGATAAGTGACTGATGCTTATCCTGCGAATAAAATTTTTATGGATCGTTTGGTTTGGATGCTTTGAATTTTTCAATCTGCTCCGGTGTTAATATGGCCTGTATCTTTTGCATCTGCATTTTCTGCAATTCACGCAATTGTTTTTTCTTATCCTGGTCTGCTAACTGTGTATTGTTTTCAATGGCTTCTTTGGCAGCTTTATTGGTCTGCATAATTTCTTTCAGCTTGCCTTTTTGTTCACGGGTGAGGTCCAGCTCTTTAAAACGTTCCTTGCGGCTTTGCTTGTCAACTTTATTATTATTGTTGGTTGTTTGGGCAGAATCAGCTTTTACAACAACGGACTTTCTTTCAATCTGTGCCGAAGCTGATATTGTAACCAGGGAAAGAATAAATGCAATAACCGGTATTTTCATCTGTGTAAATTTTCTGTATGATAGATATTTTTTAAAGGTAGAAGTTTAATCCCTGTAAAAAAATATCCCATCCATATGATCAGGCAGATAAAATCAAAAAGGCCACAAAGCTGATATGTAGCTTTGTGACCTTTGAGCCTTTGCGGGACAAAATCAGTTTCCTGAGAAACTATTATCTTAAGAAAAGTATTTCCCTGTATTTAGGTAATAACCAGAAAGCATCATCCACCAATAGTTCCAGCTTATCTACATTGTAGCGGATAACATCAAAGTATTTCCCTTTTACATTATCGCAATAAGCAATGGCCATCTCACGGGTATCGGTTAATTCATTGGCCTTCTTTCTTGCTTCAATCATCTTCTCTACATTATCGCTCACAATGTTGATGTGATTGCTGATGGTTTCAAGCACCTGCTTTTGGTTGGCATAAGCTGTTTCTGCAAGGCCGGCTTCTTTTAAACCAAGAATGTTCTTGATCAGCACATTCTGATATTTTACAGCAGATGGCAAAATGAAAGTTGTTGCTAGGTCGCCCATCACCCTTGCTTCAATCTGCACTTTTTTAATGTAAGCCTCCAGCATAATTTCATGGCGGGCTTCCAGTTCGGGATGATTGTAAATCTCATTGCTGCTGAACAAATGTTTTACTTTTTCAGTAACATAAGCATCCAAGGCCAATGGTGTTGTTTTTACATTAGGTAAGCCACGCTTTTCTGCTTCTTTTGCCCACTCTTCACTGTAACCATCTCCTTCAAACAAAACAGATTTACTCTCTACTATATACTTTTGAATGATCTGCATAATGGCCACTTCTTTCTTCTCTCCTTTCTCGATCAATGCATCCACATCAACTTTAAAACTTTTTAAAGTATCAGCCATAATTGAATTCAATGCCGTCATAGCATTGGCGCAGTTGGCAGATGAACCTACCGCACGGAACTCAAACTTATTACCGGTAAATGCAAAAGGCGAAGTACGGTTCCTGTCGGTATTATCCAACATCAGTTCCGGAATACTCTTATGAATATCCAGTTTTAACATGGCTTCATCCTGTTCGTCAAATTTATCCGAAACCCTTGTCTCTACCTGGTTTAAAACCTCGGTTAAATACTTACCGATGAAGATTGAAATGATTGCAGGTGGCGCTTCGTTGGCTCCAAGCCTGTGATCGTTACCAGCGCTGGCAATAGATGCTCTTAACAGATCGGCATAATCATGAACCGCTTTAATTGAGTTAACAAAAAATGCCAGGAACATCAGGTTTGTCTTGGGTGTTTTACCAGGCGCTAATAAATTAACCCCGGTATCAGTTGCCAGGCTCCAGTTATTGTGTTTACCACTTCCGTTAATGCCGGCAAATGGTTTTTCGTGCAACAAACATTTCAGGCCGTGGCGTTTTGCAACACGTTCCATAATATCCATCAGCAACGTGTTGTGATCAACAGCCAGGTTTGTTTCTTCAAAAATAGGAGCACACTCAAACTGTGCAGGTGCTACTTCATTATGGCGTGTGCGAATGGGAATACCCAGTTTGTAACTCTCCTGCTCAAAATCACGCATGTAAGCATACACACGCTCAGGTATTGCACCAAAATAATGATCGTCTAATTGTTGCCCTTTTGCAGGTGCATGTCCGTAAACAGTACGGCCGGTTAAAACCAAATCCGGACGTGCATTTGCAAGGCCTGCATCTACTACAAAATACTCCTGCTCCCATCCTAAAGTGGCGGTAACTTTGGTAACATTTTTATCAAAATACTGGCAAACATCTACAGCAGCTTTGTCTAAAGCAACCAATGCTTTTAATAAAGGCGTTTTGGTATCTAAAGATTCGCCGGTATAAGAAATGAAGATGGTTGGAATGCATAAAGTTTTTCCCTGTCCTATTTCCATGATGAAAGCAGGAGAAGATGGATCCCAGGCAGTATAACCACGGGCTTCAAAAGTTGCCCTTAAGCCACCATTGGGGAAAGAGGATGCATCGGGCTCCTGTTGAATTAATGCAGCGCCTTCAAATTCTTCAATGGGCGTGCCATCAGATTTAAGTGTAAAAAACGAATCGTGCTTTTCGGCCGATAAACCGGTAAGCGGTTGAAACCAGTGTGTAAAATGCGTAACGCCTTTTTCCTCTGCCCAGGCCCTGATGCCGTTGGCTATTTGAGAACCCATATTACGGTCAATTTTTTTTCCTCCTTTAACAGAAGCTTTCAGGCTTTTAAATGCTTCATCACTTAAGTATTTACGGGCAGTTTCCAGTGTAAATACATTTTCATTAAAGATGGCAGTTATTTTTTGTGAGCCTTCTACCTTAATTTTTGGAAGGCCATTACTTAAGTTATCTAACGCTTTAAATCTTAAAGATTCCATATTTTGTTGGTTTAAGCCACAAAAAAACATTAAATACTCCTATAAACCAATAAATTTTGGGTTTATCCTACATAAAATTAAAAAATGTGGAAAAATAAATCACATATTTTTATTTGTAACATGAAATCTGTTTTTGATTTTTTCCCAATCAATATAGCAAAAAATGGGGGTAATAATTAAGGGCAGATAAAGGCTGCGGTATCTTACCAAAGAACCAAGATTTGGCACGATATAACCGATTATTAAAAAGACAGTGATGACAAAGAAGAGGGTAAAAAGCAGAAAGGGTTTATGGGTTTGCCTGAACCCTTTTCTTCTGAAAAAGATAAGCAGTAAAATCAAAAATTGATAGCTCAGCAATTCAACACTTAGCGGTAAAACAGATCTTACCGGCAATTCCCAGATGTATGGCCGCAAAAAACTATGGTTGATTGCCTGTGGTGTATTGGATGTAAAACTTTTAAACGTTGGTTGCAACGGAGTTAGTTCAATCTGTGTTGCGGCTTTTTCCAGCTTTAAGTATTCTGTTTGCTTTGCGATGATTATTTCTAAAGGTTTAATTTTAGGCACAACAACATCTATATTAAAAACCAACAGGCCACAAAGTAAATAAACTATAGCAAAAACCGGTATGGCAGGCCATTTGGTCTTTACTGTTAAAAGCCATGCTAACAAAGCCGGCAACAAAGCAAGGCAAATAAAATTGCGTAATAAAAAAAGTAAAGCAAGGCTCAGGATGATCAGCAAAACCTTTTTAGAGTTAAAATGATTTTTTGAAATAGATTGATAAACACTGTAGATCAAAACTGCCAGCATTAAAAACACCAACCCGTCTTTATGAATACCGGAGGAAAAGTAAAGGGTTGATGGCAGCAGAAAGCAACCAACAATAACCAGTAAATTCCTACCGGGAAACATCTTTATAAATAACCTGTACAAAATAACATGCCCGAAGAATATGATGAAATTAAAAAACAGGCTGTTGACATAGTAATCACCCCGGCTGAAAATATTGAACACTGAAACGAGCTTGATGACGATATTTCCTTTCAGGTCGTTCCAGTACGAATCGCCGGAACTGAAAATACCTGCGTATCCACCCTGGTAATCGGAAGTAAAAATATTGATGAGGTATTTGACGGGATTTGTTTGCAAAAGCTGGTATTCTTCCCTGGCATAATCGTTGGTATCCCAATAATCATTTCCGGGCCCGTAAATATGAATGGCTATCCAGCCAATGGCAATGCCGGCAAAGATTTTAAGCAGAAATAGTCCAAGCAAAGTGCCGCTGCTGATACCTGCATTTTTAATGAAAGGCACACGCAACATCAGTGAGCATAAAATAACCAGGTAAAACGCAAATAAGAGGTAATTCAACTGAATAAATTTTCGGTGTGGGAAGATAGTTAAAATATTTGCTTTTATGTGTCGGGATAAAAGACCGCCAGATGTTACCTTTGCAATTCATCACAGCCTTTCATCAACATTTATGGAAATAACAGTAAAAACAGCCGAGCAATTAAGACTTACAGCCGAAGAATTTGAACTGATAAAAGAAAAACTGGGCCGCACACCCAATTTTAACGAGCTCTGTTCTTTCAGCGCCATGTGGAGTGAGCATTGCAGTTACAAGAACTCCATCAAGTGGTTAAAAACTTTACCCCGTGATGGAAAAAAGATGCTGGTAAAAGCCGGTGAAGAAAATGCAGGCCTGATGGATATAGGCGATGGCTATGGTGTTGTTTTTAAAATTGAATCACATAATCACCCGTCTGCCATTGAACCTTTCCAGGGTGCGGCAACGGGTGTTGGCGGTATTAACCGCGATATTTTTACCATGGGTGCCAGGCCCATCGCTTCTTTAAATTCTTTACGTTTTGGAAAATTAACCGAAGCAAAAACGCAACATCTGTTGGCGGGCGTTGTACATGGCATTGGCCATTACGGCAATTGCTTTGGTGTACCAACTGTTGGTGGCGAGGTTTATTTTGAAGAATGTTATCATACCAATCCATTGGTGAATGCCATGAGTGTTGGCATTTTAAAAAATGGCGGGACCGTTTCTGCCACTTCGGGCAATGTAAAAGGCAACCCTGTTTTTTTTGTAGGCAGTGCCACCGGTAAGGATGGAATTGGCGGTGCCAGTTTTGCATCGGCAGATATTACGGCTGACAGTGCCG
>JAOAUI010000344.1 GCA_030157685.1 Ferruginibacter sp.
TAAAGCAGGAAAAAGACGAAACCGTAGAAGTTAAGCAATTGCTTAAGGACGAGCGTACACATAAAATTGCCGGTAGTATTTTACTGCTGCTGGCTTTTCTCTTTTTTATTGCTTTTACCTCTTATTTATTTACCTGGGGCGAAGACCAGGACAAGTTCAGTTACCGCATGTTGCTGGCTAACGATATAAAAGTGCAGAACCTGCTGGGTACTTTTGGCGCATTCATTTCAGAAATATTTATACGCCATGGTTTTGGGGTGGCTTCTTATCTGATCTGCACCACATTTTTTGTTTTGGGCATCAATCTTTTTTTTGGCAGGAAAGTTTTTTCTGTTTCCCGAAATATCAAATACCTCATTGTTGGTTTGCCAATCCTCAGCGTAGCCAGCTCAGCCATTTTCCAGGGCAACCCTTTTCCATGGGGTGGAGCGGCAGGAGATATGATGAGAGACTGGATGTACAAAACGATCGGGCAAATAGGAACCATTGCGGTTTTGGCCGTGTCGGTATTGTCTTATGTTATCTGGCGTTTTAACCCGGTGTTTAAATTGCCGGCTAAAAAAGCTGCGGTTGCAGCCGAAGATATTGTACCGGTTGAAGAAGAAATTTCTGAAAAAGTAGAATGGTCTGATGATACAAAACCTGCAAAAGGAAATTCGATGAAAGATGTGGGGCCTATGTTGAACATACCGGTAATGGAAACCACAGACCTTAATCATGAACTGAATATTGTTGAAAAAGATGAAGAAGCAAATGCTCCGGTAATTATACCACCGGTTGCAGCAGAAAAAATAATTTCACCGGTTGTTCCTGTTGCAAAACCTGAAAGCGATCTGCCACTGGAAATTAAATCGGTTCCGGAAAAAGTAAATGATGAAGAGCCGCTTACTGCCGCAAAAGTTGCAGCCAGCAAACCTTATGATCCTATTCTTGACCTGAGAGATTATAAATACCCTACACTGGATCTGCTGGCCAACCATGGCAGCGATAAAATTGTACAGGATGCCAATGAACTGGAAAATAATAAGAACCAGATCATCAGCACTCTCAGGAACTACGACATTGAGATACAAAAGATATATGCAACCGTTGGCCCTACAGTTACTTTGTACGAGATCATTCCTGCTGCCGGTGTAAGAATATCGAGGATTAAAAACCTGGAAGATGATATTGCCCTCAGCCTTGCTGCACTCGGTATCCGCATTATTGCACCCATTCCCGGCAAGGGCACAATCGGTATTGAAGTGCCCAATGCAAAGAAGAGTATTGTTAGTATGAAAACCCTGCTCTCTTCTGAAAAATTTCAAAACAATAATTTTTCATTGCCTATTGCTATTGGTAAAAAAATTGATAATGAAAATTTCATTGTTGACCTTGCCAGCATGCCGCATCTGTTAATGGCAGGCGCTACCGGCCAGGGTAAATCAGTCGGGTTGAATGCAATACTGGTTTCGCTGCTCTATAAAAAACATCCATCGCAATTAAAATTTGTTTTGGTTGATCCTAAAAAAGTGGAGCTAAGTATTTACAAAACAATTGAAAATCATTTCCTGGCAAAACTGCCCGGCGAGGAAGATGCCATCATTACCGATACAAAAAAAGTGGTACATACATTAAATGCACTTTGTATTGAAATGGATAACCGGTACGATCTTTTAAAAGAAGCCGGTTGCCGCAATATTAAAGAGTACAACGAGAAATTTGTTTCCCGTAAGCTGAATCCTGAAAAAGGCCACCAGTTCTTACCCTTTATTGTGTTGGTGGTGGATGAATTTGCAGACTTAATCATGACTGCCGGTAAAGAAGTAGAAATGCCCATAGCCAGGCTGGCACAGCTTGCCAGGGCGGTAGGTATACATTTGATCATCGCTACACAAAGGCCATCTGTAAATATTATTACCGGTACTATCAAAGCAAACTTCCCGGCACGTATTGCATTTAAAGTGAGCAGTAAAATTGATAGCCGAACCATTTTAGATGCAGGAGGAGCCGAGCAATTGATTGGTAAAGGAGATATGCTTATCAGCTACAATGGCGATATTGTTCGTTTGCAATGTGCTTTTGTTGATACACCCGAAGTAGATAAGATCGTTGATTTTATTGCAGCGCAACGTGGCTATCCCCAGCCATTTTTATTGCCCGAGTATATTGATGAAAAAGATATGGAGGGAAAAGACTTTGATATGGGCGATAAAGACCCTTTGTTTGAAGATGCAGCCAGGCTGATTGTTGCCAGTCAGGTAGGCAGTACATCTTTATTGCAACGCAGGATGAAACTGGGTTACAACCGTGCCGGCCGCCTGATGGATCAATTGGAAGCAGCCGGTATTGTTGGGGGCAACCAGGGCAGCAAGGCAAGAGAGGTATTGGTAAAAACAGAAGCTGATCTGCAACAGATGCTCGATTCATATACGTGAGTTGTGATACGTGAATCGTGAGTTGGTGCATTCCGTCTCTCACGTCTCACGTTTCACGCCTCACGATTCACTACTCACGAATATGTCAAAATTTCTTTTCATCGGTTTAGGAAACATTGGAGCCGAGTATGCAAATACCCGCCACAATATTGGTTTTGATGTAGTAAATGCTTTTGTTTTAAAGCATGGCGCCAGTTTTAAGGTAGACAGGCTGGCTTATGTAGCCGAAGTAAAATTTAGAGGCAAACAAATTGTATGTATCTGCCCAACTACATTTATGAACTTAAGCGGTAAGGCATTTAAATACTGGCTTGATAAAACAAAAGTGCCGATAGAGCATACACTTACCATTTTGGATGATCTGTCGCTGCCACTTGATAAATTCAGGCTGCGGCC
>JAOAUI010000345.1 GCA_030157685.1 Ferruginibacter sp.
TGAAAAGAAACAAATTACTGCTGTCAGCTATTGTTGCAGCAACACTCATCACCGGAGGGGTAATGTATGCAGCAGATCACGTTGATACTCCTGCGGTTACCGGACAGACAACCGACATCACAGATCTGTACGTTTTCAGGGCGCAGGATGTAAACAACCTTGTTTTTGTTGCCAATACACAGGGTTTATTAGCTCCTGGCAGTACAGCCGCGGCAAAGTTTGATGAAAACACTGTGATTGAGTTTAACATTGATAATACGGGGGATGCTGTTGAAGACCTGGTAATTCAATGTAAATACGATGCAGCATCAAACAGCATGCAGGTTTACGGCCCTGTATTACCATCAGAAAAAGGTACAAGAAGTAAATTGGAAGGAAGTATAACTGCTTCTGCTGTAGTAACTGCTTACGGTGCAGCACCAACTATTGGAACCGGAGGAACCGGCATTAAAGTCTTTGCTGGCCCAAGAGATGACCCGTTCTTCTTTGATCTGAACCGTTACAAGGCAGTTTTAGCCGGAACCTTTCCGGGTTTTGCCAACCCTGGTACAGATACATTTGCCGGAACCAATGTATTGAGCATTGTGGTTGAAGTTCCAAAAACAATGCTGGGCGGCTCAGGCAGCATCAACGTATGGTTAGAGGCAAAAAAGAAAATATAATTTACTAAACTACTTAAATCAAAAACAATGAAGACAACATTTAAATTTATAGCAATCGCACTGGGAATTACATTATTTGCAGTATCCTGCAAAAAAAGTGACCCTGCACCTGCAGCAACTGTTTATTACCAGATGCAGGATCAAAAAGGAAGACCGGCAATCAATACCGTTTTTAATGCATCGGCTACAGATAAAGATGCATTTAACGTAACTACCCCTTCGGCAATGGGTGCAGCTTTTCAGGCCAAATTCCAGGCAAGGTTACTGGCTTTAAATGCAGGGTATACAACCAATGCATTGGGTTTAAATGCAGCTGCTTTTACCGGAGTTCTGGCAACCGATGTATTAACGGCATCTACAACCGGTACAACAAAATTTTTCACATCAACCACTGATTATCTAACAGGCAGAGGTTTGGCAGATGATGTAATTGATAATGAATTAACCCTCATTTTTGGTGGCCCTACCGGCGGAAGCAATCCTGGTTTAACCAGTGATAATGTAAATGCAAATGATAAAACATTCCTGGCATCTTTTCCTTACTTAGCAGCTCCTTTCTAAATCCAAACAATAAGCAAATCAGCAAGCGGCGAAGAAAAAATTCTTCGCCGCTTCTCTTTATCCTGACTTTTCGCTAACAAAACATGCACCATTGGTCATTCTATAAAACCATCTTTAACAATAAGCCGTATATAAATAAACGGTTTTATAGTTTTACTCATTTCTAAACAATATTTTTTAACTGCATCATACATAACATGAAAAAAACTGCTCTGTATTTCCTGCTGTTTTCCTATGCTATGGTTATTTTAAAACCGGTTGCACCCTATGTTTCCGACGCAGTTGCCCATATATTTTATTACAGCCAGCACATGGCTACTGTACATTACGAAAACGGGAAAATGCATGTACATAGAGAAATAGTGAACAACGAAAAAAAAGATCAGCCTTCAAAAGAAATACCTGCTTCTAAAAAAGAAAATTCAGCAAACGATCATATCAGTTTACAAGTAAAGCAATCTGTACAGTCTATACCTGTAATCAGATCATATCAAATTATTGCTACTGCCAGTCTGCTTAACAATTACCTGGCAGCCGAATACCCTCCTCCAAGAGCCTGATCAGTTTCATTCGTATCAGTATTCAATCTCATTACGCATATATCTGCCTTTAATACGCAGATAGATGGTGGTAGATTCATATTACAACACCATTAAATTATCAAGCTTTAAATTTTAATCATGCAACATACATGCAGGTACATCGTCATGATGTGTGTACTACTATTATCCGGCTATTTTTGCCAGGCACAAACCACCGTCAAAGGAAAAGTTGTTGATGCAGTAAGCAGGCAGCCTCTTGAATCAGTTTCAATTACCGATGTGAATGCCCAAACTGTAAAAACAACTACCGATCAAAACGGAAACTTTATATTAAAAACCGGTACGCAATTACAGTTTTCGGCCGTAGGCTATAAAATTTTAACCAGAACTGTTGATGCTAACAGCACCAATATCATTGCCCTGCAACCAGAATTGGTTAGCCTGAAAAATATAGTTCTGGAAAGCAATGCAGCCACAAAATTCAGCAGCATCAGTAAAATAGACCTGGATCTGAAACCGGTAAAGAACACTCAGGAACTTTTGCGCCTGGTACCCGGTTTATTCATTGCCCAACATGCAGGCGGTGGTAAAGCCGAGCAGATATTCTTGCGTGGCTTTGATGTAGATCATGGTACTGATGTAAAAGTATCTTTTGATGGTATGCCCGTAAATATGGTTAGCCATGCACACGGACAGGGTTATGCCGATGCCCATTTTATTATTCCGGAAACCATTAACAATATTGACTTTGGTGCCGGCCCCTATTATGCACAGCATGGCGATTTTAATACCGCCGGCTATGTATCTTTTGCCAGTTCTAAAAATATTTCAAACAGCCGTATACAACTTGAGGGCGGAAGGTTCAATTCTTTCCGAACACTTGCCATGCTTGATCTGATAAAGAAAAATAAGGATAAGCAAAGTGCCTATATAGCTGCTGATTTTAACTATACAGATGGCCCAACCATTGCAAAACAAAATTTTAAACGATTCAACTTATTCGGAAAATATAATCTTTCGATTACCGACAACACAAAGCTTATTGCATCTCTTTCAACTTTTACCAGCAAATGGAATGCAAGTGGACAGGTACCTGAACGTGCCGTTAACGATGGAACTATTGACCGCTTCGGAAGCATTGACCCAACAGAAGGCGGCAATACCGAAAGGCATAATGCCAACCTGGTTGTAACGCACCAGTTTAAAAACGGCACCAACTGGGAAAACCAGGCATTTTACAGCCGCTACAAATTCAACCTTTACTCAAACTTTACTTTCTTTTTAAACGACGCTGTAAACGGCGATGAGATAGAGCAGGCCGAGAGCCGCAATATTTTTGGTTATGCAACGAAACTGAATCATCAACACTTTTTTGGTAAGAAAAGGCTTTATTCAACGTATGGCGCTGGGTTAAGGCATGATGTAACCAATGACAGCAGGCTCTCAAATGTAGTGGCCCGTAAATTTTTAAGTGATATTAAGCTGGGCGATATTAAAGAAACCAATGTTTACGCATTTATGCAGCAGCAATTAAATACCGGCAAATGGTTGTTTGATGCAGGTGTGCGTGCAGATTATTTCAGCTTTGGTTATTTTGACAAATTAAATACAGCACGGCAGCCATCACAGCAAAAAGCAATTGTCAGCCCCAAGCTGAATATTCAATACACCATCAGTAAACAGGTGCAGTTATTTGTAAAAGCCGGCAAGGGTTTTCATAGTAACGATGCCCGTGTGGTTTTGGCCAACGATGGCCAGGACATTTTACCTGCGGCTTATGGAACAGATTTTGGCGTAATATTAAAACCAACCGAAAATGTTTTGATCAATATTGCGGCCTGGTATTTATTTCTTGACCAGGAGTTTGTGTATGTAGGCGATGCCGGCATAGTTGAGCCAAGCGGTAAAAGCAGAAGACAGGGCATTGATATTACCAGCAGGTTTCAGTTTACCAAAAACATATTTGCCAATGCCAATTTTAATTTTACAAAACCAAGGGCTGTTGGCGAACCCAAAGGTGCCAACTACATTCCGCTGGCGCCAACCTTTACCAGTGTGGGCGGTTTGTATTATAAAGCTCAGAAAGGATTTAATGGCGGCATTAATTACAGGTATATTATAAACCGCCCTGCAAACGAGGATAACTCTATTGTTGCCAAAGGTTATTTTTTACTGGATGCTGCTATTAATTACACGAGGCCTAAGTATGAAATAGGATTGTCTTTTGAAAATATCTGTAACATCAAATGGAACGAAGCACAGTTTGCAACAGAATCGAGGTTGAAGAATGAGCCGGCACCTGTTACTGAATTGCATTATACACCCGGTACACCTTTCTTTGCAAGGATGAAGCTGGCATTTTTCTTTTAACTGAAATAAAAAGATGTCAGCCTGAGCTTGTCGAAGGCAGGTTGCAGAAAAATCATACCGGCTTCGACAAGCTCAGCCTGACAGTAAAATAATTTAAACATGAAAAAAGAAGAACCATCTAGTCTGAACAAAAGCATTGGCCTATTGGTCTTGTTCTTTCTCATCAGCCAGTCTTTGTGGGCGCATGATGTGGTGGGCGAACTGGAAAGCATGAGCAAAACCGATGCTGCCATTTTATACCTGCAGCTGGGCTTTAAACATATCATTCCACTAGGTTTCGATCATATACTTTTTGTGCTCAGCCTGTTCTTATTAAGTCCCAAATTAAAACCCGTGCTCTGGCAGGCAACTGCCTTTACAGTTGCACATTCCATCACACTGGGTTTGGCCATGTTTAAAGTCATCACGCCTTCGCCGGCCATTGTAGAGCCCATCATTGCCCTGTCCATCATGTATGTGGCTTTAGAAAATATCTTCTCTCCCAGTTTAAAAAAATCACGTATCGGCATTGTGTTTTTATTTGGCCTGGTACATGGAATGGGTTTTGCCAATGCGCTTGGCTCTTTAGGTTTACCACAAAATTCCTACCTCACATCCCTTATCATGTTTAATGTAGGTGTAGAACTGGGACAGCTTGCCGTTATCTTATCTGCCTTCTTTATATTTGGCAAATGGTTTGGCAACAAACTTTATTACCGCAAGGCAATTGTAATTCCTTTATCTGTATTGATTACGATTATGGCGGGGTACTGGACAGTGGAGCGGTTGTTTTTTTAAGGGTTTATTTCTTTAAAAACTTTAAAATTTTCAAACCAGCCATCTTTGATTTCTTCAGTTGTGTCAAATTGTTTCAATCTTGTACTATTTTGCCCAAAAAGTTCACAAACCATTTGCCAGTTCCTTTTGCAGCTTAACCAATATTCTTTTTCACTTGTTAAAACATTGTTTAGTAAGTCACCTTCATAATAGTGGCCCTCTGCTAAAATATTTTCCTTTAGTTGTTCAATGGCAAGCGGAATTAAAAATTCAAGATTAATGTTCTGTCCTATCATTATTCTCAAATCTTCTACTGTAAAGTCTTTTAATGGCTTTTTCCGAAGTTGATGACAAGTCTTTACCAGGTATGAGTCGTACTCTGGTTCACCCCAATCATGTTTGTCCAATTGCTCGAGTGTATTATTTAAACCTTCTGTCATTTAGTGAATTAGGTGAATGCAATACGTAATATACAAAGAACCATCAATTTTCTACTCCCCCAACTCCTTCTCCAAATCCCTCACCATCCCTGCACTTAAATCGTACCTGTTTTTATAAGCCGCTTTAAAAAACTGCTGTGCATTATAACCTTTGT
This sequence comes from Ferruginibacter sp., assembly GCA_030157685.1. Taxonomy (GTDB): domain Bacteria; phylum Bacteroidota; class Bacteroidia; order Chitinophagales; family Chitinophagaceae; genus Ferruginibacter. Next base: position 5,487 of record JAOAUI010000345.1, read on the forward strand.
TTTGTGCCTGCATGTATTTACCCATCCAGTAAAGCTCAAGCCCTTCCAGCGGTTTGCCACTCACATGTTGCTGGTAAACTTTTTCAGCTTCGGCTGTTTTGTTATTGCTGTACAATGCCCACACATACCAGGCATAGGTTTGCGGGGTTGTTCTGTTCAGTAATTCTCCTGCAGCCATGGCTTCTGCTTTGGCAGGCTCGTTTAAAATGCCGGTGTACAGTTCCAGCACATACTTGTTGTACATATTGCGGTAAACAGGCGCTGTTGCAATGGCAACAAATTCAGTGGAATATTTTTTTTGCATGGCACTATCCCCTCTTGCATCGGCCACCTGTGTTAATTTAAAAATGGCATCGGGAGCTTTTGTTTTAGATCGTACAAAGCGAAATATCTTTTCGGCCAGCGAATCGTTTTTATCATGTACCAATGCAATCCAGCCCAGCGCCATAACAGAATGCAGGTCGGTGGCACTTAAATGTATGGATTGAACATACAACTCATTTGCCCTTTGCAGATTGCCATTGTGTAAATTCAGATCAGCTTCGTTAGATAAAGCCGCCTGCCGTAAAGAAACATTACCGGCAGCCAGCTCAGCTGCCCGGTGCATGGCTGCAATGGCAGTATCCAATTCGCCCTTATAATGTGCCAGTTTTGCCCTGCGAAAATTATAGCCATAATCTGTTGGACTTGTAATTTGTTTTAACTCAAATGCAGCAACCGGGTAGTAACCCAGTTCAAATGCCACATCAAAACTCAATGTAGCCGATTCATATTTCCTTATACCCGTATTTTTAACCTGTTGTAAAAGCGAATCGGCCATTTTAAACCGGTGCTGCAAAATACTGTTGCGTACCAATGCAATATAGGGTGCGGTTTCTTTATGTTCAAAAGCTTTGTCTGCCAAAAGTAAAATGCTATCGGCTGTAACCAAATCCTGAATTTCACCCGTTAAATGAAAATGGCGCACAAGGCAGCCTGCATATTGTAATTCATTAACCAGGCCGGGGCTTTCGGGTACTATTCTGTTCTTCCAGAATTTAAGATCAGTTTCAAGCGAATTTTTAATGGCAGAATCGGAATAGTTGTTTAGCAGGCTGTCGGTAAAAGCAACAGATACAATCGCTTTGTTTTCATTTTTGCAGGATGCAAACAGCAACAGCATGGCTATGCCGGTAATTAATTGTTTCAAGGTTTAAAGTTTAGCTATATCTACGGCTAAACTGTCTGTGCGGATTTACATTTTTAAATCATCAGTTACCCAACTCTTTTAATACCTGATACCAATCACTTTGCCAATAAGGCCAAGAATCTTTATAACAAAATCAGGTGGCTTTACTGCAATAATATCATTTCTGTAATTATTCATCAATGCACCTAAATATAATTTTGTATTCAGGTTCATACTGAAATTTCTGGTTCTGTTTTCTGTCACTTTATCTAAAATTTTAACCACATCTTCAAAATACGCCTGCATGCTTAAAGCAGGTTGGTGTGTGTTATAAACCTTCACAATTTTATCCGTTGGGTTTCTAAAAGTATGTGCCACTCCTTTTGGAACAGTTAGTTTATCTCCCTGTTTTGCAGTAAGCCATTTATCTTTTACAAAGAATTCCATTTCACCTTTCAATATCTCGTATGTTTCAATGGCATTGGGATGCGTATGAACCAGCGGATCTTTCATGTTGCATCCGGGCAATAATTCCCAATGCAGGTCTAATGATTGTCCGTTTGTATCTTCTCCTGTTTTCAGTACGGTAAATTTCATACCCAGCGGAGTCATGTCGAGTATTTTTTGATGAGTTATCATATTGTATCTATTATATTATTTACCCGGCATCATTTTCTTTATGGCAGCAGGTATATCCAGCTTTCCTTTTATCAGCCACGAAGTTCCAAAAGCGATGAGGGCAATGGCCTCCAGGCAAAAGACAGGGTGAATTTTATCAAGCCACCCGATCTGCATGGCCTGTATCCAAATGCTGTAAACTGCTATTAATGCAAGGCAAGCAATCATGATAATACCGCATACCAGATAGGTCTTATGATTTTTTAGTTTCCCAAAATCTTCTCTTACTTCTGTCCTTCTAAAATTAACCATTGACATAAATGCCAGTGTAATAAAAAACAAACAGGCAAAACTGAAGTGGATATAGCCGGTAGCATCAGTGCTGAGAAAAATACGCATATTATCAGATATACAGTAAGTTGATGCGGTTGGAAACACTACAACACCCAGTGCAAAAAAACCGGCCAGGTTTGCCATGGCACTATCTGTAAGCCCCTTTTCGCCCGGGCGAAGTTTATGGCCCTTGTAACAAAACATAAACAAAGCCACTGCACACATCACGCCGGTAAACAACTCTCCTACGGTACTGTAATAATAATGGCTTATAGAAAATTTATAAGAACCTGCAGAAACATAGGGCGCTTTGTAGCAGTCTGTTCTGATGAAAAAATTGCTATTTAGTATATCCAACTTGTTTACCACATAATTGCCGATGAGCAAAATAAACGGGAGTAACAAACCTAGCCAGCCGATTGCCTTGCGTATTGCCAGGTAAGAAATGATGAGATCGTCGTTGTTGTTTTTTACAGTGGTGGCCATAGCGGATTTGTTTTAGTTGGAGATTATTACACTGTAAAAGAACACAAAGTTTTGCTAAGTTGCAATAGGGTGATAGTGATGCATGGTAAACCGGTTCCATCCTTTTTTTACTTTTGATTCAACTGCCCAATGAAAGCCGCCATCTTCACCAGGCCAGTATATCATCCTTGCCAAACCTGCCGGCATATTGGCTTCAAAGCAAACAGCATCGGGGTGTACATCGGTACCATCGGCCAGGTATCCCTGCGATTTTTTTCCATCAGAAGTAAACGACCAGAAGGAAAGTGTATCATCATTAACACCATAAATGGCAGTTTCTTCATAAGCGCCTTTACCAAATTGCCAGCGGGCATACAGTTCAATATATTTATCGCCAAGGATGAATTTAAAAGTACGGGTGCATTTTAATTTACCCATGGGCGAATCGGTTTCTGCTTCCCAGCTTCCCAGCAAGGGTTGCAGTGGGCCAAGTTTGCCACGGCCTTTTTTCCAGGTTGATTTTTTGGGTGCCATGTGATAAAAGTAAATATTTTTTAATTAACTGTAAGCATAGGAACTGCATAATAGTTATCGTTGATACTTAAGCAATTCTTTATACTGCTTCAGCATTTCTTTGTTCATCTTAAACAGTTCTTTATTCTGCTTATTCAAAACTTAATAATGCTTTTACAGAAATTAATACTGTTTAAGCAGAACTAAATACTGTTTAAACCAAACTCAATGTTGTTGAAGCAAAAAAAGGTAACTATTAAGCAATATGTAATAATGCTTTAACTTTCCCACCCATTCGCCAGCACATCTGCAAGATGCATGGTCTTTAAAGGCAGGTTCTTGTTCTTTATAAAACCATCAAGCTGCATCAGGCAACTGAGGTCGGTAGATATGATATATTCGGCACCGGTTTCCAGTGCATTGGTTATTTTCTGGTCGGCCATACCCGATGAGATGGCATCAAACTTTACGGCAAAGGTTCCGCCAAAGCCACAGCAGGTTTCCACGTCGTTCATCTCCACCAGTTCCAGCCCTTTTACAAAACTTAATAATGTACGTGGCCCGGTTTTTATTTTACATTCCCGCAAAGCAGCACAGCTATCATGGTAAGTGGCTTTACCGTTCAGTACGGCGCCATAATTTTCAATCTTTAATACATCGGTTAAAAATTCGCTGAACTCGTAAATACGTTTACCCAGGTCTTTTACGGTGTTGTGTTGTGATGAGTTTTCGAAAAGTTTGCTGTAATAATTGCGTACAAAACCAACGCAGCTGGCGCTGGGTGCTACAATATAATCGGCGCCTTCAAAATCTTTAATGAATTTGCTGCACACATCCCTTGCTTCATCCCAAAAGCCTGCATTAAAGGCCGGCTGGCCGCAACAGGTCTGGTTGGTATTATAATGTACTTCGCAACAGGCTTTTTCCAGCACTTTAACCATATTAAAAGCTGTTTGCGGGTAAAGCTGGTCTACAAAACAAGGTATGAATAACTGAACTTTCATGCTTATCGCTGTGTCTTTAAATATTCTTTGATGGTTAGCTTTTTATCTTCTACCGGGTCGTATACTTTTATCTCCAGTGTTTTGGGGTTCACAAAAAAACGGTAGTAGGTTTCAAAACGTTCTCCTCCATTATAACCCGCCTGTACAGAAATATCTGTTTCATTTTCCTGTGGTTCATCCATCATAAAAGCAATGCCGCGTTGGTGGTTGCTGAAAGAATCGATGTAATTATTGCTCTTCATTACAAATGGCAGTTTCATCAGAGCTTCGGTAATTTTACTTTCCAGGGCCGTATCGGAAAAACTGGGGAAGTACCTTGATGAAGAATCTGCTTTTATTGTAGTTGATGCAGAATCAGTAACAGCAGCCTCATCTGTTTTAGCTGCATTGTTACAGGCGGCAAAAAAAATGATTACCAGTAAATAGAAAAACTGTTTCATGCATGTTATTTAAAGGTATTGACCAGCGCAATCATTTTAAGCGCTGTATTGGCAGCTTCCTCGCCTTTATGCCCATGTTTGCCACCGGTTCTTTCGTCAATCTGTTCCTGGTTATCTACAGTAAGCACACCAAAAATGGTTGGTACCGGTATGGTTAAATTCAATTGCAGAATACCATCGGTTACTGCCTGGCAAACATATTCAAAATGCGGTGTATCGCCTCTTAATACACAACCCAGCGCTATAAAAACACAGGGTTTATCATCTTTGTATTTATGCTGCTCCCAGTATTTTTTTATGGCAAACGGAAGTTCAAATGCACCAGGCACCGTAATGCTCATGTGTTGTACTTTATGATCTGTCAGTATCTTTTTACAACCGGCTTCCAGTTTATCAACTGTTGCCGCATTCCATTCGGTACGTACAATTACAACACAGGCACCCGGCGGAAGCAGGATGCCTGTTGTATTAGTTAAGTTTGAATCTGTAGACATATCGTGAATCGTGAATGGTGAATCATCAGTTGTGAGTCGTTCTCAACTCCTGTCTCCGAACTCCCTACTCCTAATTACTTTGTTACTCCTAAACTTGCCAGGTACTTATCAACTTCACCAGAGCTAACCCTTTGACTGGCCGGGTATTTATCTTTCAGTTCCTGAAATAATTCAATCGCTTCTTTTGATTTACCTAAAGCTTCTGCATAACGGGCAGCCATAAAAATTGCTTCGGTAGCCATTGCTTCATCAAGGCCGTTTATTGAACCGGCTTTTTTATAATAATCCAACGCATCGTCCGTTTTCTTTTGCTCGGCATACGCATGTCCTAATAAAAGATAGGCTTTGCTTTGTATCTGGCTTGCACCATTGGCATCAAATTCTTTTAAATGCTTAATGGCTTTATCAAACTGTTTTAACTGCAGGTAGCAGGCGCCAATCATATACTCGGCCCTGTTGCCCGATTTGGTACCGCCATAGCTGCTTGCAATTTTCAATAAGCCGGTTACGCCATTGGCTTTATCACCGTTTAATACCATGTTCACCGTGTCTTTGTTGTAAGTAGATGAACCTGCAATGGCACCAAATAATTTTTCTGCAGGAAAAATAAGGTCATTGGCTTCTTTTTCTTTTGGTTCACTTATAAACTTTTTATAACCAATAAATCCACCCAACAAAACAATTACTACAGAACCTGCAATGATTATTTTTTTGCTGTATGCTGCCCAAAAACCTTTTGCTTTTGCAACCACATCTGCTGCTTCTGTCTGTTCTGCTTTTACTTGCTTATCTGCCATTTCAATTAATTAAGAATTAAAAATTATGAATTAAGAATTAAAAAACTATTTAATCAACGATAAAAGGATAATCTTCCTGAACATATACATCTTTCAGCAATTCATTATCATCCGGCCAGGGGCTTTCTTCGGCAAAAGTTACCGATTCATCCACTTCTGCTTTCACCCGGTCAATAATCACTTCAAACTCGGCATCGGTAACTTTATACTGGTCTTTCAGTACTTTCATTACATGCTCAATCGGGTCTCTTTCCTTGTATTGTTCCAGTTCGTCTTTGGTACGGTATTTCTGCGGATCGCTCATACTGTGCCCTTTATAACGGTATGTTTTTATTTCCAGTAAAGTAGGCCCGCCTTTTTCCCTTGCACGGTTTACCGCCCTTAATACACCGTTGTGTACATCTTCGGGGCTCATGCCATCAATACTGTCGCTGGGCATTTCGTAAGCATCAGCCATTTTATAAATATCCAGTGTTTTACTGGTACGGGCTACAGATGTACCCATGGCGTAATGATTGTTTTCGCAGATAAACACAACCGGCAGGTCCCAAAGCATGGCCATATTAAAGGTTTCATGCAGCATACCCTGCCTGGCAGCACCATCACCAAAAAAGCAAAGCACCACATTTTTGGTACCGCGGTATCTTTCAGCAAAAGCCAAACCGCCGCCGGTACCTATTTGTGCACCTACAATACCATGACCGCCAAAGAAATTTTCCTTCACACCAAAAAAGTGCATGCTGCCACCCTTTCCTTTGCTGCAGCCGGTAGCTTTACCGTACAACTCGGCCATACAGGCTTTAGGTGTAATGCCCTTGGCAATAGCCAAAGCATGATCACGGTAAGCGGTAATAAATTTATCATCAGGCGTGGTTGCAGTCATACATCCGGCAGCAACTGCCTCCTGCCCAATGTACAGGTGACAAAAACCACGAATCTTCTGCATACCGTATAACTGGCCGGTTTTTTCCTCGAAGCGGCGTAAAAGCAGCATCAGTTCGTACCAGTACAAATAGGTTTCTTTAGAAAATTTTGTAGCCAATGGGTTAATTTTAGGCGGCAAAGATAAGGGAGAAATGGGAAATTTGA
>JAOAUI010000346.1 GCA_030157685.1 Ferruginibacter sp.
TGCTTTGCAGCATTTTTGTCCAGCTGAATTTTTTCTTTTCTTCCAGCAGGTGCGGAAGAAAATGATTTTCGCCTTTTTCAAAGTATTCCTGAATTTTTTCTGCCAGCGAAGCAGCCGTTGGTTCTGCCACCAGGCCCACTTTATTATCGGGCACCATGGCCGGCAAGCCGCCAACATTGGTAACAATCATCGGCACTTCAAAATGATAGGCAAGAGGTGTTACGCCACTCTGTGTTGCATTGCGGTAAGGCTGAATAACAACATCAGCAGCACAGAGGTAATTTTTTACTTCGCTATCAGGGATGAAGTCTGTGTGTAAGATCAGATTATCTCTGATGCCAAGTTTATCTATCTGGTCGTCGTATATTTTTTTGTCTTCGTAAAATTCGCCGGCAATGAGCAGTTTGCAGTGTGCAGTGGGCAGTGGGCTTTGACTAATTAATTTCATTGCCTCTAATAAAATATCAAGCCCTTTGTATTTGCGAATGAAGCCAAAAAATAAAATTATTAATTCTTCATTTTTAATTTTTAATTGTTCCCTGGCTATTGTTTTAGAAATCTTCTCTCCAAAATTATCATATAAAGGGTGGGGTACCAGCAGGGCTTTTTTTGTTGTGAATGATCTCAGGTCGGCCAGAACCTTTTCGCTCATGGTAATAAATGCATCAACCGGTTTAATAAAATAACGGGTGAAGGGTTTATCGCCAAAACGTTTTTCGTGCGGTACAATATTATCTGCAATGCAGATAATACGGGTATGTTTATTTTTTTTGATGATGCGGAGGATGGTGCCTAAACATGGCCCCATCAGGGGTATCCAGTATCTTACAATAACAATATCGGGATTTAGTTTTTTTATTTCACGCCCAACACTTAACCAGTTAAATGGATTTACAGAGTTGATCCTTGTATGAATCTCAAGGTCTTTTGGTGCCGGCTCATCAGTAAATTGTGATTTACCGGGAAATAAAAAGCCAGGGTATTGTAAAGAGAAAGAGAAGATACTTGTATGATGGCCTTCAGTTTGAAACTGCATGGCAAGGCGTTCGTTAAATGTAGTAATACCACCGCCACGTAAGGGATGCGCCGGGCCTATAATTATTACATTCATGATTTACAAACCAGTTTTTTCTTCAATCAGGTAATTATTTCTTTCAGGAGAATTTCTGGCAATCAGTTCACCAATAAACCCAGCCAGGAACAGTTGCGAACCAATGATCATCACTAAAATAGCAACGAAGAACAGTGGCCGCTGTGTCATACCGGTTTGATCGAAAAAGAATTTGGAAATGGTGAGGTATAAAAAGATCATAAAACCGGTAAAGAAAAATAAAGTACCCCATAAACCAAAAAAATGCATGGGCCTTTTGCCAAACTTGCCAACAAACATAATAGACCCCAGATCGAGAAAGCCATTTACAAAACGTTCCCAGCCAAATTTGGTAACGCCGTATTTACGGGCACGGTGTTCTACCACTTTTTCGCCAATCTTTCTGAAGCCGGCCCATTTGGCCAGGATGGGAATGTAACGGTGCATTTCGCCATAAATTTCAATGCTCTTCACCACTTTTCTTTTGTAGGATTTTAAACCACAGTTAAAATCATGCAGCTTTATTTTTGAACTTCTTCTTGCAGCTGCATTAAATAATTTTGAGGGAATATTTTTTGTAAGCCGGTTATCATAGCGTTTTTTCTTCCAGCCGCTCACCATATCAAATCCATCTTCCACAATCATTCTCCGCAGCTCAGGAATTTCATCAGGGCTATCCTGCATATCTGCATCCATGGTGATTATTACTTCGCCCTGTGCTGCTTTAAAGCCTTCGTTAAGCGCTGCACTTTTACCATAATTGCGTTGGAATTTGATGCCTTTAATATTGGCGTTGGCAAGCCGAAGTTGTTCAATCACTTTCCAGGAATCATCGGTGCTGCCGTCATCAATAAAAATAATTTCGTAGCTGAAATTATTTTCCAGCATTACTTTTTCAATCCATGCCGATAGTTCGGGCAAAGATTCATCTTCGTTATAAAGCGGTATTACAATTGATAGATCCATTAGCTTATTTTCTCTTCATAAATAATAATGAGGTAGCTGCAGTAATTACAGCACCAATCGCCAGATATCCAAATATAGCACCTGAAATGAGCATTGTAAGATAATAATCTTTAGCGCTTTCAATATTTTTCAATATTTCAGCCGGTGTGCTGTTTCCTTTTTTAACCAGTTCATCGTTATACGCTTTAACCATTTCTTCTTTAAACTCGGGATGCAGTTTGTTAAATACAAAGGTAAAAATCACCATCAGCAGTGTAATTACAATGAAGCATTTAAAGCCTTGCAGAAATAAACCGCCGAATTTATTTGTATTCTCTTCTGATTTTGAAAACTCATAAATTGTCCACACAATGCCGCCCGCATAAACTACATATATCAGGTATTGCAAAGGACTGTCGAATGGCTGGCCAGAATAGAAAATGCCCAGCGATATGCCTATCATTACCAGGCCTGTTATTATTCCTTTCCTGGTAGCATTTAAGTTTTTCAGCATGATCAGTTGTTCAGATGAATATTTGATTTATTAATTATTCCCACCACTTTTCCTTTTAGCTTTTTGCCAATAAAAGGAGAGTTTTTCGATTTGGATCGTATCATAGCTTCTTCAAAAACAAATTCTTCACCAGGTACAAATAAAGTAAGCGAAGCTGTTTCGCCTTCCCTTATTTCAGGTATAGGTAAACCAAAGATGTTTCGCACATTTATGGTTTGCATCTGCACAAAATCTCCGGCAGGTAAACCACAACTCATTAAAACTGCAAACATGGTTTCAAGGCCAATCATGCCGTGTTTGGCATATTCAAACTCACAGGTTTTATTATCCCAATGCTGCGGCAGATGATGGGAAGCAATGCAGTCAATGGTTCCATCAAGTAATGCTTTTTGTATAGCTATCATATCAGCCCTTGTCCTTAGGGGCGGATTTAATTTGAGATTGGTATCGTAGCCTTGCAGATCTTCATCACAAAAATAAACCTGGTAGGGGGCAATGGAACAGGTTACCTGTATGCCACTTTCCTTTGATCGCTTAATGTATTCTATACTTTTGGGTGATGAGATGCCGGTAAAGTGAATTTTGCTGTTGGCATATCTTGCCAGTTTTAAATCCCTTGCCACCATTAATTCTTCGGCAAGTATTGGTTTACCCGGTAATCCCATTTGGGTAGAAATAATTCCTTCATTCATCAACCCGTTTGCGCCAATACTGGTATCATCCGGAAACTGTATGATGGTTCCGTTAAAGGTTTTTACATATTGCAGGGCTTTCAACACCAATCCCGAATTCTGAACAGGATGAATTCCATCGCTGAAAGCGATGGCGCCTGATTGCCGCATATCGTACATTTCAGAAAGGTCTTTCCCTTCTGCCTTTTTTGAAATGGCTCCAAGCGGGTGAATGTTTATGGCAAGTTCTTTGGCCTTTTGAACAATGTATTCTACCTGGGCTTTATTATCTACCACAGGGCGGCTGTTGGGTACCAGTATTACATCGGTAAAACCACCTGCTGCAGCAGCTTTAGAGCCTGACTCTATGTTTTCCTTCTGCTCAAACCCAGGGTCGCCAAAATCGGCATACATATCCATCCAGCCAATACTTACACACAATCCGGACTGTTCAATTGTTTGGTCGGCTTTGTCTGTAAGATTAGTGCCGATGGAGGCAATTGTACCTTCTTTTATTAAAATATCTTTTGTTTGCCCGTTAAAAGGAGAGGAGGGAGAAATGATTGTAGCCTGCTTTATTAAAACATTCATGTAGTAAAAAGTTGCGCTAAGATAAGATAACTTGCTGTTTTTAAAGTTGAAATTTTTCAATTACTTTTGCAGCCATCATTTTCGGGATGTAGCGCAGCCCGGTAGCGCACACGTCTGGGGGGCGTGGGGTCGCAAGTTCGAATCTTGTCATCCCGACCAAAAATCTCTGCAATTGCGGAGATTTTTTTATTTGATTAACTCATGATTTCTAAAGGGGAGTGGGGCGTCCCGATAGCAATCGGGATCATCCGACAATTAAAGCCATCAGAAAGAAGACCTTTTTCTTACCATCTCCTCAATTCATTTTGCGTAAAAGTATATTCTGGTGTAAATATAATATTATCGTCATTCACTTCATACCAAGGCGACAGATCAACATTTGCAGGATTTTTAAGTACATGAATATCCTGGGCAGGCATATAACTCTGCGCCAGCAGATAAATTTTGTTACCCAAAGCATTTACGGCAACGTCCATTACAATAACGGCATGGCCTGGAAAACCGCCCCTGATAAGTACATCACCGGATTGAATTTGTGAAAAGCCGTTTACAGGTTTTAATTGTTTTGATAAAGATGCTGAACCGCACATGCCAAAAACCCGGCTTAAATATTTATCAAAACGTTCCCTGGTAAATGGTGCAGAAAATTTATAGGCAGTATGCCCGTTATCGTAAAAAACAATCTGCTCAAATTGTTTTTGGATAAACTGATATTCGGCCCTCAGGCGCATAACTGCATCGGCGCACTGCTGCAGGTCTTTATTGCCTGTTGAAATATCCAGCAATGCATATTGTGCAGACTGGTTGCGTTTTGGCTGCCCGTTAAAGAGATAGACTGTTGTATTTTGTTTCAGATTAATATTTCTTAGGAAACCTGTAAAAGTTCCTGAATCATCTTTTATTCTTTCAAATCCATCAGGCAATGGAATAGCATTTATTTGTTTGTAAGGGTTTACAGTGGTTGTATTATCTTTATTTAAACCTGTCTGGATACCTGTATTATTGTTGCAGGATAATAGCAAAAGCGTTAATAATACAGAAAACAACTGTTCCATAGTTTAGTTTGCTGTTGGATGCGTTAAGACAACTTATCCATATAAAAGATTTGTTAAAGCATTAGTTACAGAAGACAAGCAATAGACGCTTCTACTTTATAAAAACTATTGCTGAAAAAAAATATTTTCTGACAGTAATTATTAAAAAAGGTGAATACTACATTATAAAAAGGTGATTTCTGTAAAAAAATCAATAATAGAAGTTTTACTTTTGCTGAAATAGGTATATATTTAAAAGCTGAACCAAACTAACTTTTACCAACCTTTAAAACCTGGCTTATGATTAAAAGATCATTCTTTAAAACAATCCTTATCTGCTTAATTCTTGTTTCGGGGCAACAAATGACTACCTATGCCCAAAAAGTGAACATCACAACGGCACCAGCCAATGCTAAAATTTATGTTGACGGCCGTTTGCGGGGTACGGGCAGCTTTGTTGTTGGTGTAGGCAAAAAAAACTGCGTTACAGTGGAAGTAAGAGCAGAAGGATATATGCCTGAAGTGAGAACCTATTGCAATAAAAAAGGGTACGAAGACCCTCCCAATGCAGACTATATTCAGTTAAAGGTGGATGAAGCCTTTTTACCGTCAGTAGTAGCTGTTACTTCAACGCCACAAACTGCAAAGATTTATTTGAATGGTGTTGTTATGGGTACGGGTGCCCTGCAGGTAAGTGTTCCTTATAATGATTGCGTTACAGTAGAAGTGAAAGAAGAAGGTTTTATACCTGAAATAAGGGATTACTGTAAAAAAGCCGGGATGGCTCCACCCAAATCTGATTATTTTAAACTGCAGGCAGATGAATCTTATACTTCTTCCATTCAATCGGACATTGCAAATAATGAGATCGTATTAAATATTAAACCCGGCCGTACCAAGGACGAAGCCTGGAAAATTATTGTAGCTACAGTACTGGGTAAATTTGATGTGCTGGAAATGAACGATGAAAAATCGGGCTATCTGCGTACGTCATGGATTGGCGTAACCTTTAAAGCCAATACAGTAAGAATGCGGGTTATTATTAAGCTGTCAACAGAAGATCCGCTGTCTTACAAAATAAAATTTGTTTCTGAATATTCCGGACGGGCAGGTACTCCTTTTAGTGCTGATGAACAATTTGCGCCTTTTGGCCGTATGTTAAAAAAATATGACGGATTCCTGGAGGAGTTAACTACCAAGCTTAAAAACTAGCATAATTAAAAGCCTACACATACATGCAGCTGTAATTTTACAGCTGCATTTTTTTTACTGTATCTTAAACAACTGCAAAAGCTATTTTAATCTTAATTTTGATAAACAGCCATGGAATTGCTTACCGGTTCTTCTATGCTAAAACATGTTGTATATTATGGCAGATATTCTAATCATTGATGATGAAAAATCCATCCGGAAAACCCTTACAGAAATTCTCAGTTACGAGGGATATAAAATTGACGAAGCCGGAGATGGTGAAGAAGGACTGAAAAAGTTTTCAGAAAAAACATACGATGTGGTGCTTTGCGATATTAAAATGCCAAAGCTTGATGGAATAGAATTTTTAGATAAATCGAAACTGATTAATCCGGATGTACCTGTGATTATGATCAGTGGTCACGGTAATGTGGAAACTGCTGTTGAAGCTGTAAAGAAGGGCGCTTTTGATTATATCAGCAAGCCACCTGATCTTAACCGTTTGCTTATCACACTAAGAAATGCATTGGATAAGCAACGGCTGGTAACCGAAACTAAAGTGCTTAAACGTAAAGTAGGAAAGGCTTTGGAAATGGTTGGCGACAGTTCTCCGATTAATAAGATAAAAGATACCATTGAAAAAGTAGCACCAACAGATGCCCGTGTTTTAATAACCGGCGAAAATGGCGTTGGTAAAGAATTGGTGGCGAGGTGGATTCATGAAAAAAGCAACCGCAGCACCGGGCCAATGGTTGAAGTGAATTGTGCAGCCATACCGGGTGAGTTGATAGAAAGTGAATTGTTTGGCCATGAAAAAGGCTCTTTTACTTCTGCAGTAAAACAACGCATTGGTAAATTTGAAACCGCAAATGGCGGTACCCTGTTTTTGGATGAGATTGGTGATATGAGCCTGACCGCCCAGGCAAAAGTTTTAAGGGCATTACAGGAAGGCAAGATAACGAGGGTAGGAGCCGAAAAAGATATTTCGGTTGATGTACGGGTAATTGCGGCAACCAATAAAGACCTGCTTAAAGAAGTAGATGAGAAGAATTTCAGGCTTGATCTGTATCATCGCCTCGGTGTTATCATTATTCATGTTCCTTCTTTAAACGAACGCAGGGATGATATACCGGCATTGGTTGATCATTTTCTGGAAATCATTGCCAATGAATACGGGCAACCCAAAAAAGATGTAGATACAGCTGCCATGGAAGCATTAAAAAATTATAACTGGACCGGTAACATCCGTGAATTACGAAATGTTGTTGAGCGGCTCATCATCCTGTCTGGTAAAAAAATTGCGCTTGAAGATGTAGAAAACTATGTGTTACCAAGAAAATAATTGAACCGGTAATGAAAACTATTTATTGTATAAGTGGATTAGGTGCCGATGAAAGGGCTTTTTCAAAATTAAAAATTAACGGTTATGTACTAAAAGTAATTCGCTGGTTAGTACCCGAGCCGAACGAAACTATAGAACATTATGCATTCAGGATGCGTGCTACTATTACAGAAGAAAACCCAATATTGATGGGACTTTCGTTTGGCGGTATGATATGTACCGAGATAGCCAAACAAATTCCGGTAGAAAAAATAATTATCATTTCCAGCATCAAATCATCAAAAGAATTACCGCTTTGGATGAAGACGGTGGCAGCATTAAAACTCAATAAAATTGTTCCTTTAAAATCAACCAGGCTCACACAACCCATTCAAAACAAAATGCTGGGTGTTCAGTCAGAAGAAGAAAAGACGCTGGTAGCTTCATTAAGACGTGATGTAGATTTACCTTACACCAATTGGGCTGTTCACCAGGCCATTAACTGGAAAAACGAGTGGCAGCAACCCAATATTTATCATATTCACGGTGATAAAGACAATATGTTTCCCATCAAAAACATTAAAGCTGATTACACCATTAAAGATGGGGGCCATTTTATGATCATGAACAAGGCAGATGAGGTAAGCAACTGCATTAATTCAATACTGCTGTAGAACTAGCTTGTTCTGTTAAACATTTCAAAACATTATTTGCATAAATATTTATCAAACGGTTAATTATGGTATTTTTGGCACTTCTAAAATTTAACGTATGAGTATAGGCTGGATTGTTTTTATTGTAGGAACCCTCGGCTGGCATATTGGTATGTACGGCATGTTTAAAAAGGCGGGTATTGCACCCTGGAAGGCATTGATACCTTTTTACAATACCTGGTGTATGGTTCAAAAAATGGAACTGAAAAAATATTGGTTCTTTTTTCAGCTTGTTCCGGTTGCAGGGCAGTTTATCACCATCTGGATATGCATAAAATTTGTTGAGCATTTTGGCCGCTTTAATTTCTGGCATCACGCCGCAACTGTTTTTATACCATTCATTTATTTCCCTTACCTGGGGTATTCAAAATCTGAAAGATTTGCCGGTGTTGCCGTTGTAAAAAACTACAAAAAATCGGGTGCCAGGGAGTGGATAGATGCTGCTGCTTTTGCCATTGTTGCAGCCACACTAATCCGCACTTTTGTCTTTGAAGCGTATACCATTCCAACTCCTTCTGAAGAAAAAACTTTACTGGTTAACGATTTTTTATTTGTAAGTAAAATGGCCTACGGCCCACGTATTCCCAATACGCCTATTGCCATGCCATTTGTACATCATACCATTCCGTTTATCAACACAAAGTCTTATGTAGAGTGGATACATATTCCTTATACACGATGGTTTGCAAGCCCGGTAAAAAGAAATGATGCTGTTGTTTTTAACTTTCCGGTAAATGATACATTGATCAATGATCCTGTGGTGGACGGACAACAACAGTTTGGTTCTCAAAAAACATATTACCAGGCAATAAGGGAAATGGGAGGGCGTGACAGAGTATGGCAGGATTATGGTGACCTCATCACTACAAGGCCGGTTGATAAAAGAGAAAATTTTATTAAAAGATGTGTTGGTATTGCAGGAGATAACATTCAGATCATTAATGGTAAACTGATGATTAACGGCAAACCGGAAGATTATTTTCCAAAATCTGAAAGATTTTATTCTTTACAAATACCTCCAGACACCTATACAGATGAAGATCAATTAGCCGAAAAACTTAAGGACTTTGGTATTAATGTACGTTTATCTCAGCAAGATATACGACAGGTCAATAACAATCTTTACCATGTAAATATTACCAACGAAGAAAAGAGAAATTTAAAACTACCATTGCCGGGTGGATATGTACTCGCTGATGTTATATCTACTCATACCAACGATTTATTTCCATACTATTCCGATTCAACAGGCAGATCCTGGTCGGCTGATAATTACGGGCCCTTGTGGATACCTAAAAAGGGAGCAAGCATACAGTTAACACCCGATAATCTTATTCGTTATCAGCGTTGCATAGAAGTGTACGAAGGCAATAAATTTGAAAACCGTGGTGGTAAATATTTCATTAACGGAAAAGAAGCTGCCAGCTATACTTTTAAAATGGATTATTACTGGCTGATGGGAGATAACCGTCTTAATTCACTTGACAGCCGCTTTTGGGGCTTTGTACCCGAAGATCACGTGGTGGGTAAAGCTTCGTTGATCTGGTTTAGTTACGAGAATGGGCCACGCTGGAACCGCTTGTTCCGCTGGATCAAATAATTTGTTGTTTCTGCGTTTTTAAAATTAACTTTAAGTCATATTATATCCTCTCTGTGTAATGCAGGGAGGATTTTTTATCTGATATTAATTTTAGATTATGAAGAAAGAAGAGTATCGTTTTTCTTACGAAGTATATGATTCTGTTGCCGACCTGAATGAACAGGATGCCTGGCTGGTGAATGAAGCCAGGGAGGTTACAGCCGCCGCTTATGCCCCATATTCCAACTTTAATGTAGGTGCCGTGGCCAAACTGGCAAACGGTGAAATTGTTGCCGGTACCAACCAGGAAAACGCTTCGTATCCCGTAGGCATTTGTGCCGAAAGGGTTTTACTGGGGTCTGCAGCTTCCCTGTATCCAAATATTGCCATTGATACCATTGCAATCAGTTACGATAATACAGCTGGAGTAAGCAATCATCCTATTTCGCCCTGCGGTATGTGCAGGCAGGCACTGGTTGAATACGAGGAACGGGTTAAACAGCCCATCCGTTTAATTTTAAGCGGACTGGATGGAAAAGTATTTATCATTGCAAATGCAAATGCACTGTTGCCTTTATCTTTTGGAAGTGTGGATTTAAAATAAAGTCTGAACACCGTTGGCAATCTTTCCTTCATGTTCCAGCAGCCATTTCTTCCTCCACAGATCGCCACCATAACCAATCAAATCACCATTACTACCAATAACCCGGTGACATGGAACAATGATGCTGATACTGTTGTTGCCATTGGCTGTGCCCACAGCCCTGATTGCTTTTACATTTCCTATCCGTTTGCTTAGTTCAAGATAACTGATGGTACGGCCGTAGGGGATATTGCATAATTCTTTCCAGACTGTTTGCTGAAATTCGGTACCAACCTGCAATGTATGAATGGTGAATTCCGTCCTGGTTCCTGCAAAATATTCATCCAGCTGTTTTATGCAGGCTTTAATTACAGGCGATTTTGGTTTTACAAAACTAAGTTCGCTTTCATTTAATTTTATCCCTTTCCACGAGTTTACAAATAATACATCTGAAATAGAACTGCCGGTGCTCCTGATTTCCAGTACACCAACCGGCGATTGGTAATATGCAATTTCGATGTTCATTTTTATTATCGTCTTTGCGCACGAAGTGAAGCATTGCGAACAAAGTGAAGCAATCTCTCCATCAGGAGATGGCTTCGTCGATTCCTCCTCACCAAGACGTAACCCAAATTACTGAATTTCTTTTGTCCCTTTGGTTAAAATATAATTTCTTTGAACAAGTATTGAAGAATAAAATTATGCAGCGTGATTTAAAGTTTTACGAAAAAGCCATGTCGGCTGTGGCAGATCCTTACCGGATGTCTATTATACAGGAACTTTCTGAAAAGGGCGAGATAAGATGCTGTGATGTGGTTTGCATGACAGGCTTATCTCAGCCAACCTGCTCACATCATATTAAATTGCTTGCTGATAGCGGCCTGATTGTTTGCCGCAAACAGGGCCGCAACAATATCTTTACCCTCAATAAAGAAAATTTTAAAAAGCTGGGGCAGTATTTTGAGAAGTTTGGAGAATAAATACCGATACTGGATACAGGATACAGGATGCACCCTGCGACTTTAAACAGCTTTTAAAAAAATTAGAGACCTATCCAGTATCAAGAATCTAGTATCTAGTATCCAGCATCATCCTATCTTGCTTCCATTCTTCACTGGCAATGTAGGCTGCAATAATACCACATCATTGTTTTCATTGTAAACACCCAGCACCAGGCATTCGCTGAAAAAATTGGCGATTTGCTTAACCGGAAAATTAACAACGGCAATAACCTGTTTACCAATTAATGCTTCTTTGTTGTAAAGCGCTGTTATTTGTGCCGATGATCTTTTAATTCCCAATTCACCAAAATCAATTGTGAGTTGGTAGGCTGGCTTTCTTGCTCCGGGAAAATCATTTACCTCCAGGATGGTTCCTGTGCGGATATCTACTTTTTCAAAATCTTCCCAACTGATCATAGCTTTTCAACTTTTACTACGGCATTCAGATTAAGCCTGCCGTAAATGTGCGGAAACTCCTCATTAACAGAAGGAGCCAGTTCGTATTTTAATGGAGCAGTTAATTTTGTTTCATCAATATGCAACAACAATAAATTGTTTTGGCCTTTATAGTAACGTTCTAAAACTCCGGCAACCTGCGTGGCTTTACTGGTATGTATAAATCCTTCCTTCGCCAGCGATTCGGCCTCGTAAAAGCCCAGCCCACCGGAACCTGCGGTCTGTAAAGCATTTTGCCAGTTGGCTGCAGTAACTACATGGTAAATCATTGATCCAATAAATTTGCAAGGAACAGCAGCTCATCCATTTTGTAACGGTTGCGGTCGTTATCAAAACACTTGCTTAACTCTTCCAGTAAAAACTGAATAATACGCCTGTTGTTTAATTGCCTGAAATAAGAGGGTACAGGCGGAACAGAAATGCGTTTAAAATATGCTTCCACATCATTGTGGCTGTACATCTGTCCGTTTAACGGGTCAATAAAGAAATTTATTTTTTCTGAAGGATGGCCAACCGGGTTCAGCAGATCGTGCTGCGGATCAAAATATGCCAGTATGAACTGCCTGGGAATATTAACTGCTTTCACCGGTATATCCAGCAGTTCGCAAAGGGCAATGTAGATGATGCCATTGCTTATTGCATTACCTTTTTTGCTGTCAAGCGTTTTATTAATTAAATAATCATCCGGATTGTTATAGG
>JAOAUI010000347.1 GCA_030157685.1 Ferruginibacter sp.
TTAAAAACATAGCGCTGCATCCAGAAACCGGTAATGGCAATCATCAAATTAAATACAAGTGCATACACACCAATTAACTGGTGCAGGTTGCTTCTTTTATACACTGCTTTCTTAAACAACAAAACAGCCAGTATATTTTTTCTGAAAAGAATAAATCCGGTGATGAGACTCAGTAAAAATATCAACGAAAAAAAGCCAAGCAGCCACTCGCCTGTTTTACCCAAATGAAAAGAGTTGTGAAATTTTGAAAGCCAGCTCATAAAATTATGTTTCATATCATCGCTGCCGCCCCTAATCCCTAAATAGCCACCGGTTTGCGGATGTATAAATATCTCTGCTGGTTTTTTTCCTTTTTTATACGACGGATCGTAAACAGAAAAAGCAAATGCAGTTTGCTTATTTACCGGAAGCCTGCAACTGCTTATTTGTGCATACGGAAAGCGCTGCCGCAGATTGTTATAGGCACTGTCAATCGTGAGATTATTATAATCTTTCACCACAAATTCGGGTTGCTGAAAACTGTCAATATCTTCATGAAACACCAGGGCTGCACCGGATAACGACATCAATAAAATAAAAAGGCCCGATAAAAGGCCTGCAAAGGAGTGTATGTAAAAAATAAAGTTCTTTTTCATTATCCGGTATTTAACTGCTCATTCAATTACCTTGCAATATTAATAATTCAAAATTTCAAATGAGGCCCAAATATCATTTTTATCTGTTCGTCTTGTTTACCGGCTTACAGTTACACTCGTTTTCGCAAAATACTGATATTGATATTTTGAAACCCATTAATAAACATGAAACAGAATTTAAAAATAAATATCTTGAGTTAAACGCTTCTTCAGTTACTGTTGTAAGCATTGCTATACCAGCCGGCATGGCTATTATCGGGTTTATAAAACATGATAAAAAGTTACAGCAGGATGCCTTATTCACCGGTGCTGCTTTCCTGGCTTCCAGCATTGTTACCCAAGCTACCAAAGTCATTGTAAAAAGGCAAAGGCCATTTGAAAAATACAGTTTCATTATTAAGCGGGATGATGAAGGAGCTGGTTTATCTTTTCCTTCGGGGCATACTTCTTCTGCTTTCTGCACCGCTACTTCACTATCTCTGCGCTATCGCAAATGGTATGTTATTGCCCCTGCTTATATTTTTGCTGCAAGCGTTGGCTGGGCACGCATGTACCAGGGTGTTCACTACCCAAGTGATGTTGTAGCAGGCGCACTGGTGGGTACAGCCAGTGCCTGGCTGAGCTATAAAGCACAAAAATGGATTGCCCGTAAAAAAGATCAAAAAAAGAAAGTTACTTTGTAACATGATCGATATCAACATCAATACACCTGCTTTACTCTTTCCGGCCATTACTTTATTAATGCTGGCTTATACAAACCGGTTTTTATCGCTTGCATCGCTGGTACGTAAACTGCATGCAGAATATAACCGTGGAGAAAAAGAAAGAAATATTTTAAGCCAGATTAAAAATATACGCAGCAGGTTAAACCTGATACGCTATATGCAGGCGCTGGGCGTTTTAAGTTTTCTTTGTTGTGTATTGTGTATGTATGCACTTTTCCGCGACTGGATATTGATTGCACACTGGATATTTGCGGCCAGCCTTATTTTCCTGCTCCTCTCCATTATTTTATCGTTGCTGGAAATAAACAAAAGCACCAAAGCTATTGAGCTGGTGCTTAGTGATATTGAAGAACTGGATAAAGAAAATATTTTTACCGATATTTTTAAGAAGGGCGATAGTTAATGTAGTTCCACAGGTTTTGTGGTTTCATAGTTTTCATCATACTTAACAAAAAAGCGCATGTACAATACACGGCTCAGGCGCATAAGCCAGGGTTGTGTTACCACCAAGACAACTGTGTTTGTACCCAGCCACCAGAATATGCGGTTATCTTCGGTTGAAATACCGATTAATACAAACCAGGCTACAAAAGTTGCAACAGAAACAGCCACTGCCAGTGCATAACTTACATAACCGGTTCCAAACCAAAAACCTTCTTCCAGATCGTATTTTTGATGACAAACCGGGCAGTTATCAGGCATATCAAATATATGAGAGAGCTTCAGTTTTTTAAAAGGATTAGAGTCTTTAAACATAGGGCCACGCCTGCAACGGGGGCATTTCATCGTTAATACACTCCAGTAATAATTGGGCTTGGGTTTTTTTGACATGGGTACAAAGGTAACAAAGCTGTTTTTGTTTTCTGTAACAAAAGATACATCTACTTAAACCTCAATTTAAAATACAGCAAAATCAAACTCATGGCGAGCACCATACTGTTGGTATAAATAATGGCAGCATCCATTACCAGCAAACCGTAGGTAAGCCATAATAATACACCCAGTATCAATAACAAAAGCATCATCAGCGAAAGGTCTTTTGCCGATTTTGTTTTCCAGATATGTATTACCTGTGGTAAAAAAGTAATAGAGGTTATAGTACCGGCTGCCAATCCTAAAATCTGAATCAATGACATATAAATCAGTTTAATGCTGTTGTTGATAATGTTGGTCTTTTTCTTTCTCCAATCTGCTGGCGCCACATGGCATAATACAAACCTTTTTCTTCCAGCAGTTTTTCATGCGATCCTGTTTCTACCACATCCCCTTTTTCCAGCACATAAATTCTGTCAGCATGCATGATGGTGCTTAAGCGGTGTGCAATTAAAATAGTGATCTGCCCTTTTTGTGAAGACAGGTCACGAATGGTATTGGTGATCTCTTCTTCAGTTA
>JAOAUI010000348.1 GCA_030157685.1 Ferruginibacter sp.
TGCCCTTTTTGTGAAGACAGGTCACGAATGGTATTGGTGATCTCTTCTTCAGTTAACGAATCCAATGCAGAAGTAGCTTCATCAAAAATTAATAAATGCGGCTGGCGCAATAAAGCACGGGCAATGGAAATACGTTGCTTTTCGCCGCCCGATAATTTTAAACCACCTTCGCCAATCATCGTGTCCAAACCTTTCTCTGCCCTGGCTAGTAAACCGGTACAACTTGCCTTTACCAACACATCATTCAAAGTTGTTTCACTGGCAGCGGGGTTTACAAACATCAGATTTTCCCTGATGGTGCCGCTGAATAAATTGGTGTCTTGTGTTACAAAACCAATCTGTTTGCGCAGGTCATCAAAATGTATTTCGGTTTCGTCTAAATTATTGTACATGATCTTTCCTTCAAGAGGACGGTATAAACCAACCAGTAATTTCATCAGGGTAGATTTACCCGAACCCGAAGGGCCAACAAAGGCAACCGTTTCGCCAATCTTTGCATCAAAGCTGATATTGTTGATGGCTTTATGTGTTGCTGATTTATGTTTAAATGAAACGCCATTAAAAGCAAGTGTTTCAATATTGTTCAATGCCTTTGGATTAGCAGGCTCCAGCTCCGGTTCTTTAATCATCAGGTTATGAAAATTATTCAGCGATGCTTCGGCCTCACGGTAAGACAACAGTATATTACCAATCTCCTGCAGCGGACCAAAAACGAAGAAAGAAAATATCTGCATGGTTACCAGTTGCCCTGCGTTCATTTGATTATGAAAGATCAGGTACATCAAAATAAATAAGATTACCTGTCGCAATGTATTTACAAAAGTGCCCTGTATAAAGCTGATGCTGCGTATCTTTTTTACTTTCTTTAATTCCAGCCCGAGTATTTTATAGGTGTTTTTATTTAAACGTTTTACTTCCTGCTCGGTAAGCCCTAAACTTTTTACCAGTTCAATATTGCGTAACGATTCTGTTGTAGAACCAGCCAGGGCCGTGGTTTCGCCAACAATATTTTTTTGTATGATCTTTATTTTTTTACTGAGGAAGTTGGTAATTACTGTAAGCAATAAAATACCCACTATGTAAGCAACGGGAATACTCCAGTGTATATAAACGGCGGCATACACAAATACAAATACTACGCCTATAATTACACCAAATAAAATGTTGATGAAGTTGGTCATGAACCTCTCCACATCCGACCGTACCTTGGTTAAAATAGAAAGTGTTTCGCCACTGCGCTGGTCTTCAAATTCCTGGTAAGGCAGTTTCATGGCGTGTTGTAAACCGTCGGTAAAAACCTTGGCACCAAATTTTTGAATTACCACATTTAAAAAATAATCCTGAAACGCTTTTGCAATACGGCTGATCATGGCAACTGTTATAGAAGCAATGAGGATATACCAAACGCCGGGTTTCTCCCAGGAAAAAGAATTAAAAAACCGATTATAGTTAAAGGGCTCGGTACTGCTTTGGTGATCGTTGGCAAGATTGATCAGCTTTCCCAGGAGGATAGGATCGATCAAAGAAAAACCAATATTGATAGCAGCCAAAGTTAAAGTAAGTGCCACCAGCCATTTGTATGGCTTCAGATAGCGGAGTAATATTTTCATTCAGTAGTTTTGTTTAAGTATGCATCGAAAAGATTCAATGCATCAAATATCGTACAAGTTCGTAAAAAATGACTAAACGTCAGAAAAGAGTTGGCAGTTCGCAGTGGGCAGTTGGCAGGGTCCTTAGCAATCGAGAAGTTTTCTGAAGTAGCAAACTGCGAACTGGCAACTGCCCACTGCCAACTGTTCTACCCCGTCCATCCTTCTCTATCCAAACTCCTATATTGTATGGCTTCTGCCAGGTGCTCGGGTTTTATATCTTCGCTGGCAGCAAGATCTGCAATGGTGCGGCTTACTTTTAAAATACGGTCGTAGGCACGGGCGCTAAGGTTTAATTTTTCCATGGCCACTTTTAAGAGGTTTTGCCCGGCTGTAGATATCACACAAATTTCTTTCAGTTGCTTGCTGCTCATTTGTGCATTGGCATAAACACCATCATTTTCTTTATAGCGTTGCTCCTGTATTTCTCTTGCTTTAATTACACGCTCTCTGATGCTGCCACTTTTTTCAAATTGCTGCGCAGATGATAGTTCATTAAAAGCAACAGGTGTTACTTCTACATGCAAATCAATCCTGTCGAGCAATGGTCCTGAAATTTTATTTAAATATTTTTGAACAGCACCCGGCGGACAGGTACATTCTTTTTCGGGGTGATTAAAAAATCCGCAGGGACATGGGTTCATACTGGCAATCAACATAAACGATGCAGGAAAATCCAATGCAACTTTTGCACGGGAGATAGTTACTTTTCTTTCTTCCATCGGCTGGCGCATCACTTCCAGCACCTGCCGTTTAAATTCGGGCAGTTCATCTAAAAATAAAACACCGTTGTGTGCCAAAGAAATTTCGCCTGGCTGTGGAATGCCACCTCCTCCAACCAAAGCCACATCACTAATGGTGTGATGCGGACTTCTGAATGGTCGCTTTGAAATTAATGTAGAATTCTCCGGAAGTTTACCTGCCACAGAATGTATCTTGGTTGTTTCCAAGGCTTCCTGCAAACTTAATGGCGGCAGTATGGTTGGCAAACGCTTTGCCAGCATGGTTTTACCGGCGCCGGGCGGGCCAATTAAAATGGCGTTGTGTCCGCCGGCTGCTGCAATCTCCAGCGCACGTTTAATATTTTCCTGTCCCTTTACATC
>JAOAUI010000349.1 GCA_030157685.1 Ferruginibacter sp.
ATAAAATTTATTGATCAGCTCATCCCTGTTTGTACTCATAAACGGTATTGTTTCATTAAATTTAGCACTCAAATAATTATGAAATGAAAAAATATTTCTGCCTGCTGCTTTTCGCCATTCTGTTTATTACAAATATTACTGCCCAAAACAGCGATTCGCTTTGGGTACGTGAAAATTATTATAAGGTTGAAAAGATGTTGCCCATGCGTGACGGCATCAATTTGTTCACTGCATTTTATATTCCCAAAGACACTACGGTAAAACATCCAATACTGTTGAACAGAACTCCTTATACCTGTTCGCCTTATGGAGAGGATAAATTCAACCCCCGTATTTATGAAACTTACTGGATCAATTATTTGAAAGAGGGCTACATTATTGCCATACAGGATGTACGTGGCAAATTTATGAGCGAAGGAGAGTTTGTTGATGTTCGTCCCTTCAACCCCAATAAAAAAGCCCGCCCGGATGACCCGGTCGGACGGGGAAAAGAAATTGACGAAGCCAGCGATACCTACGATGCCATTGAATGGATGGTAAATAATGTGCCATACAATAATAAACGTGTTGGCTGTTTTGGTATTTCCTACCCTGGTTTTTATGCAACTATGGCAGCACTCAGCGGCCACCCGGCATTGAAAGCGGTGAGTCCGCAGGCGCCGGTTACCGATTGGTTTCAGGGCGATGACTTTCACCACAATGGTGCATTTATGCTGATGGATGGTTTTGGTTTTTACAGTGGCTTTGGTTTGCCAAGGCCCAAACCTACTAAAGACTGGTCTCCTGGTTTTCGCATTCCCTCGCAGGATAATTATGATTTTTATTTAAAGACAGGTGCTTTAAAAAACTTCAGCAAAATAATGGGCGATAGTGTTGCTTTTTGGAAAGATATGATGAACCACCCTGATTATGATGCCTGGTGGGAAGCCCGCAATGCCCGAAATTTTGTAACCAATATTAAGCCTGCCGTACTTGTTGTAGGCGGCACTTTTGATGCCGAAGATTGTTTTGGTGCCTGGAGTTTATATAAAGCCATTGAAGAAAAAAGTAAAAATACCGATAACCGTATGGTAATGGGGCCCTGGTTTCATGGTGGCTGGGGTGGCCGCAGCGATGGCAGTTATTTAGGCAATGTACGTTTTGGAAAAAAGACAAGTGAATTCTATCAAAGAAATATTGAATTTCCTTTCTTTAATTTTTATTTAAAGCTGAAAGGCACGGTACATGATATAGCCGAAGCAACGGTTTTCTTTACCGGCGAAAATGAATGGAGAAGATTTAATGAGTGGCCGTTGAAGAATA
Source organism: Ferruginibacter sp. (assembly GCA_030157685.1). Lineage (GTDB taxonomy): Bacteria > Bacteroidota > Bacteroidia > Chitinophagales > Chitinophagaceae > Ferruginibacter. Next base: position 1,303 of record JAOAUI010000349.1, read on the forward strand.
TTAATTACAGACATGCATTTCTTCTTCGTGATAATATGATTGCCATTATGGGTGATGACCACCCGATTGCTGAGCCTATACAACTGAAAGTGGGACACAATGATCAGGTTTATAGCGAATACATCAGCGATCCTGCACACCCAGTACCTTATACCGAAGATATAGGCTTAGGAAGAACAAGGGAATATATGACAGATGACCAACGTTTCGCCAGTCGCAGGCCTGATGTACTTACGTTCAGTACCGGCATATTAAGAGAAGATCTGACATTGGCCGGACCAGTTGTAGCAGACCTGATGGTTAGCATCTCTACTACCGATGCCGATTTTGTAGTAAAACTGATTGATGTTTTTCCGGATGAATTTAAATACGATGAAAAAGAAATTGGAAAGGGAAATGGTTTGGCTTATCCAATGGGTGGTTACCAGATGCTGGTACGGGGCGAAATTATGAGGGGCCGCTATCGCAACAGTTTTTCTGCACCCGAAGCATTTGTGCCCGGTAAAATAACCCAGGTAAAATATGCTTTGCCTGATGTAGCCCATACCTTTAAAAAAGGCCATAAGCTGATGATTCAGATACAAAGCAGCTGGTTTCCTTTGGCCGACAGAAACCCACAAAAATTTGTTGACATTTATAAATGTGATGACAGCGATTTTCAAAAAGCAACGATAAAGATTTATCATGATGCTGCAAATGCCAGTAAGATCATTTTACCTGTTTTAAAGAATTAAAATAAACTATGAAGAATATATTTTGCTTTTTATTGGTTTTGGGAAGCCTGGTTTGCAAGGCACAAAATAATTTGAATCTGGTACCGGCACCTGTACAGGTAAAGACTGGCAAAGGATCTTTCAACATTGATAAAAACACTGCCATTGTTTTGGAAGGAAACAGTTTCGAAAAAATATCATCCTTACTGAATGATTACCTGCTGCAATCTTTTGGATACAAATTAAAGATCACAAAAAATTATACAGGTGCAAATGCCATCCGGTTAAATATTGAACGGTTGGATAATAAAATTACCGGAGCCTATATTTTAATAATAAATGACCAGGGCATCAATATTGCCGGCAACGATGAAAGCGGCATATTTTATGGCATCCAGACATTGTTTCAGCTTCTTCCTGCTGCAAACGACAAACAACAAATAACAAGCAACAAACCAGGTATCCCTCAGCTTACCATTATTGATTATCCCCGTTTTCAATATCGTGGTATGCACTTAGATGTTTGCCGTCACTTCTTCCCTGTCTCCTTCATCAAAAAATATATTGATTATTTAGCCGCTTACAAATTCAACAAATTTCACTGGCATTTAACCGAAGACCAGGGCTGGCGTATTGAAATAAAAAAATACCCGGAGCTTACAACAATTGGGGCACAGAGAAACGGAACACTTATTGGCCGTTACCCCGGTAAAGGCAGCGATAATAAACCTTATGGTGGTTTTTATACCCAGGAAGAAATTAAGGAAGTGGTTCAATATGCCAAAGAAAGATACATTGATGTGATACCTGAGATTGAAATGCCCGGCCACAGCAGCGCTGCCATTGCTGCTTATCCCTGGCTGAGTTGTTTTCCGGCAAAGCCAACAGAAATTCCTGCAAAGATGATCTCACAAAAAAGTATTGATGAACAAAAAGCAGGAAGGATAAAATTAGTGCAGGAAACCTGGGGCGTGTTTGATGATGTTTATTGTGCCGGCAAAGATTCTACTTTTAAATTTTTAGAAAATGTGATTGACGAAGTAACCAAACTATTCCCTTCAAAATATTTTCATATTGGTGGAGATGAATCTCCCAAAACACATTGGAAAATTTGTGCGGCTTGCCAGCAACGGATGAAGGATAATAACCTGAAAGACGAACACGAATTGCAAAGCTGGTTTGTACAGCGCATTGAAAAATATTTGAACAGCAAAGGAAAAACCATCATTGGCTGGGATGAAATACTGGAAGGTGGCCTTGCACCCAATGCGGTGGTAATGAGCTGGCGTGGCGAAAAAGGCGGCATTGAAGCTGCCAAACAAAAACACCAGGTAATTATGACACCGGGCAACCCGGTTTATTTTGATCATACACAAAGTAAGAATGAAGACAGTGTAACTTTTGGTGGCTACAACCCTATTGAAAATGTATATGCTTACGAACCTGTTTCAAAAGAACTGAATGCCGAAGAAGGAAAATATATTTTAGGTGCACAGGCAAATATGTGGACAGAATACCAAAGCAATCCACGCAAGATAGAATACCAGTTATTTCCCCGCATTACCGCGCTGAGTGAGGTTTTGTGGAGCCCGAAAGAAAAAAGAGACTGGAAAGATTTTGAAAGAAGATTGTCGGTTATTTTTGAGAGATTGGACAAGCAGGGGATTAATTATAGCAAGGCATATTATGATTTGAAGGCGATGGTTTTACCGACTGAGGATTACAATGGAGTATTGTGGAAATTAGAAAGCAAAATTAATTGTGATTATAAGAGTATCAGATTTATTTTTAAAGAAGAAAGAGAGGCAAGAATTGTAATGCCAAAATATGATAGTCTGGGCCATGTAATAGATTCAACAATCATCACAGAAAAAAGAAAAGAGTTTTCAGAATGGAACAATAATCCTATAAAAATTACAACAGATGATTCTGCTGTTGCCAGGTTAGTTTGTCATACTCATTATTGGAGTTCTGTTTCCCAAGAATTTAAATTCAACAAAGCCACCGGCAAAAAAATAACCCTTACCACCGAAGCAGATAAAAAATATCCCGGCGATGGTGCTTTTACTTTGGTTAATGGTGTGCAAAATGAAAAAGGCATAGCCAAATCTTCCGAGTTTTTAGGTTTTAACGGAACCGATATGGATGCTATCATTGATCTTAAAACCGAAATGGATATCAGCCAGGTTACCGTTCATGTACTTGAACAAAATGGAAGCTGGATATATCTTCCATCGCAGGTGGAAGTAACTTATATCCCCGACGTAGATTTTATAGCAGCAGATCTGAAAAAATTCCCTTCAACAATAAGAACGATTGATCCGCTAGAAGATAAGGGAACTAAAACTATTACTGTTGAAAACAAACAAAAATGCCGGTATATAAAAGTTACAGCAAAAAATTACGGCATTATTCCCGCTGGTAATCCAGGTTCGGGAAACCCTGCGTGGCTGTTTGTGGATGAGATTGAAGTGCAGTAGGAATTTGTCTGAACGGGGATTTGGGTGGATTAAAAAGATTAAAGGGATTGGCAGAACAATCCTTTTAATCCAACCGATCCACCCAAATCCCCGTTCAGACAATCTACGCTGCGATAAAGGCTCAGCAATGCTCCGGAGTACAAGAGTGCGACGCCACTGAAGCCCAATTAATATTCCCTGGCTTGGTACAAAAAAATAATAACGTATTTTTATAGTAACGGCTAAATACAATTATGACTAAAATAGACCTCACCGATTCTCTCGAAAAAATTCCGGTAAAAATATTTCCCGACTCCGGCTCGGGCTCTGTATTTGTTGCCAGACAGATTGCTGCACTCATTAAAGAAAAAGAAGCCAAAGGTAAAAAACCTGTAATTGGACTGGCAACCGGCTCGTCGCCCAAAACATTATATGCCGAGCTGGTGCGTATGCATAAAGAAGAAGGATTAAGTTTTAAGAACGTCATCACTTTCAATCTTGATCAGTATTACCCAATGGATAAAGATGCGCTGCAGAGCTATCATTATTTTATGCGCAAGAATTTATTTGAGCAAACAGATATTGACCCCAGCAATTACCACCTGCCCGATGGTATGATACCAAAGGATAAAGTAAAAGAGCATTGCCTCAGTTACGAAAAACAGATTGAAGACGCAGGTGGGCTTGACATGCAGATACTGGGCATTGGTGTAAACGGCCACATTGGTTTTAACGAACCAGGCAGCAGTATCAATTCAAAAACAAGGCTCATCAGCCTGGATAACAGCACCCGCATTGCCAATGCCTACGAGTTTGGCAATATGACACAGGTGCCACGCATGGCCATCACCATGGGCATCAACACCATCTTAAAATCTAAAAAAGTAATTTTAATGGCCTGGGGCCAAACGAAAGCCCCGGTAATTAAAAAAGCGGTGGAAGATATTGATACCGAAGATCTGCCTGCTTCGCTTTTGCAAAATCATGATGACTGCATTTTTGTAATTGACGAAACCTGTGCAAGCGAATTAACCCGAATTAAAAGTCCCTGGTTAACGGGAGAATGTGAGTGGACCAACAGCATGATAAAACGTGCCGTGGTAAACCTTGCTTTAAAATTAAATAAACCCGTTTTAAGTTTAACCAATATTGATTACAATGATAACGGCCTTAGTGACCTGTTGGTTGATAGGGGCGATGCCTATGAAATAAACCTGCAGGTTTATTATTTATTAAGAGACAGCATAACCGGTTGGCCAGGCGGAAAAGTATCTGAATACCGCACCAATCATCCGGAACGTAATGAACCATTCCCTAAAAAAGTAGTGCTCTTCTCCCCTCACCCCGATGATGATATCATCAGTATGGGCGGCACTTTTATGCGACTGCACGACCAGGGGCATGATGTACATGTGGCTTACCAGACCAGCGGCAATATTGCCGTTACCGATGAATTTGTAACCCGCTTTATTGACTTTGCCGTTGGCTTTGAAAGCATGTTTGATATTGATGAAACCAAGAGCAAAAATATTCTGGATGAAGCCACCGCTTTTTTAAAAATAAAAAAGACCAGTGAAAAAGATACTGAAGCCATACGTGCTATAAAAGGGTTGATAAGAAGGTGTGAAGCCAAAGCCACCTGCAAATATGTTGGGTTGAAAAATGAGCAGATACATTTTATGAACCTGCCTTTTTATGAAACCGGTACCATTGAAAAAAATCCGATGGGAGAAGCGGATGTGCAAAAAACCATTGACCTGTTGAACGAAATAAAGCCGCAGCAAATTTATTGCGCCGGCGATTTTGCCGATCCGCATGGCACTCACAAAGTTTGTTTTGATGTGGTTATCGAGGCACTCAAACGTATCAAAAACGAAAGCACCCAATTCACAACTCACGACTCACAACTCACGACTCACTGGATCTCCGACTGCTGGCTCTGGTTGTACAAGGGTGCCTGGCAGGAATGGGATATTACAGAAATTGAAATGGCCATCCCCATGAGCCCCGACCAGGTGGTAAAAAAACGCCATGGTATTTTTATACACCAGTCGCAAAAAGACAGTGTGCCTTTCCAGGGAAGTGATGACCGTGAATTTTGGCAGCGTGCCGAAGAACGCAATGCAAATACAGCACAATTATATGCCCGCCTGGGCCTCACACAATACGCTGCCATGGAGGCTTTTGTAAGGTGGGAATTTTAATATGTGTTTTTATAAAGGGAAATTATTTATCTTGAAGTTCTTAAAATTTCAACCTTTTACTGCATGAGAAAAATTATATTGTCTGCTTTTGTTTTAATCCTGAGCTTTTACAATTCTTATTCACAAAATTTATCTTATAGTTGTCCGAGAACAATTACGCTTTCATGCGGCACTCCCTGTATTGTATTAAATGCACAGTTTCCTGACCTGAGAGCTTTGGCTGATGATTATTCTTTTACAAATATAACATCTACATCAGCCTGTTACCCAACTGTAGATCCGGGAGTGCCGGGCACTCCAACCAGTATCAGTATAGATGATACATACTCTTCCGTTATAAACCTACCGTTTTCTTTTCCATTTTATGGAACAAACTATAACTCTCTTGTTGTTAGCACTAACGGATATATTTGTTTTGATATAACCAAGGCCGGACTCTTCAGCCATTACAGTACCGGTGCCGGAGATCTGCCTAATACCGGTTATGACAAGGCCTTGATTATGGGACCATATCACGATCTTAATCCGGCATATACAACTTCTCCATTACAAAGAATAGATTATGTAGTAGTGGGTAATGCCCCAACGAGGAAATGGGTTTTAAGTTTTTATAAGGTCCCATTATTTTCTACTCCATGCCAAAACCTGATACAAAATACACATCAAATTATTTTAAATGAATCTACCGGTGTGGTGGAAGTTTCTGTTTTTGATAAGCAAATTTGCCCTACATGGAATAATGGCAAGTCAATGATCGGGATGCAGAATTTTAACCGTAACCTGGCAATCATGCCACCAGGAAGAAAAGTATCAGATCCTCCTTGGGGCTCAATTGGCATGAATGAGTCCTGGCGTTTTATTCCAAAAAACGGAGCCCCTTTATACCGGAGTATAGAATTATTAAATTCTGTGGGAACTGTTATAGCTACCGGAGATACAAACCGGTTAAATGCAAATACATTTGAATGGAATTTTCCAAACATTTGCCCACCACCCAATACGCCAACCCTGTACGTTGTAAAAACTACTTACCAGCGAATTGATAATTCCGGTACTTTTTATAGTTTGGATACCATTAATATATTAAGACTAAACTCACTTCCGGCCACCACTTCAATGGTTCCAACAACCTGCGGTGCAAGCACAGGTTCAATAACAGTAACCCCAACTGCAGGTACAAGTCCTTATACTTATACATTAAATGGCGGATCAACAGTTACAGTACCCGGTGCACATACATATAGCAACCTTGCTGCCGGCCCTTATGTTGTTGTAGTTACTGATTTCAATGGTTGCGACAGTACCATAAATGTGATCGTAACAACAACAACTTCTATAACAGCCACAATTTCTGCAACACAAACTTCCTGTCCGCTTTCGGCAGATGCTACGATTACTGTAACTCCTACAAGCGGTACCGCACCATATACTTTTTCTCTGGATGGAGGCCCATCGCAGGTTGGTAATATTTTTACCAATGTAGCAGCTGGTCCGCATACAGTAATATTTACCGATGCCTTTAGTTGTAACGGTTCAGTCAGTATAACGGTAATTGCCGGAAATACCCCTTTAACAGCAACGATAAGTTCAACTCCTACAACCTGTCCTGCTTTAAACGATGGAACAATCACTGTTATCCCAACCAGCGGAACAGCTGCTTACCAATACAGGTTAGATGGCGGGCCACCACAGGGCAGTAATGTATTTACTAATGTTGCGGCGGGGGCACATTCAGTTTCAGTTACAGATATGTTTGGGTGCACCGGTACCTTCTCCATAAATGTAGCTATGGGTTCCAGTTTAACATCATCAATAAATTCCAGCAACCCACCTTGCTTTGGTTTTCCTACCGGTATCATCACCATAAATCCAACAAGTGGTACTGCTCCTTATTTGTACTCTTTAAATGGCGGCCCTTTTCAGCCAGGCAATTCTTTTATCGGGCTCGCTGCAGGCAGTTATACCATTAATTTCACCGATGTCAATGGATGTACAGGTACAAATGCTGTAACATTAACAACCAATCCAAATGTCACAATTGCTTATGTTTTAACCAAACCGCGTTGTTACGGAGGTAATGATGGTAGTATATCCTTAACTCCTTCCGGTGGAGTTCCTCCCTATGTATTTTCAATAAATGGGGGAGTTTCATACCAGGCCTCCGGTATATTCAACGGACTAATGGCTGGCACACATAATTTTCTCGTTAAGGATGCTGTCGGTTGTGTTTTTGGCACATCTCATATACTTAACCAACCACCAGTTTTATCAGCATCAGCATTAACGGGCTTTGCAACCTGCCCTAATAATGATGGTAGTATTGATATTACTGCCGGAGGCGGAACACCCGGATATGAATATTCAATTGATAATGGTGTAAACTACCAGGCCGGTAATGTATTTTTAAATTTAGTTGTTGGCAATTACAATAATATTAAAGTTAGAGATGCCAATGGTTGTGTATCAACTGCAACTGCAATCATCGCCCTAAGCGATACCATGCGCCTTGAACTGGGCGCCGACAGCACTATTTGTTTTGGAACCAGTATCACCTTAATTCCACAAACAAATGCATTAACCGACACTTTTAAATGGACACCTAAGCCTACTTTAAATTTTGATACTGTTAGAACACCCATTGCTACACCAAACGATACTACAAAATATTATCTAACCGCCAAATGGGGTATCTGTACCAGAAATGATTCTATTACTGTAAATATTTTGCATAAACCTATAGCAAATGCAGGTAAGGATACAACTGTTTGCTACAAAACAAACGCAACACTGTTTGGCAGTGCCAGCAATTTATCGGGCACCGTAAATTTCGCCTGGAGCCCGCCCGATTCGTTAAACACTCCCAATGTAGCAACCACCATTGTAAGAATGGATACTACCCGGCAGTTTACATTAACAGTAACTGACAATTACGGCTGTAATTTTTCTGTAACTGATAGTGTGATTGTAACTATGCAGCCCGAACTGGTGGCATTTGCAGGCAATGATACCAATGCTATTTTAGGCAGGCAACATCAATTAATGGCTACCGGTCGCAATGCAACTGATTTTGTGTGGAGCCCTGTTGGGCCTTTAAACAATCCCTTTATTGCAAACCCGCTGGCAATAATTTATAATGATACTTATTTTTATGTACGCATAACAGATGCCATTGGTTGTACCGATGAGGATACCATATTTGTAAAGGCATACGAAGGCCCAACCTATTATTTGCCCAATGCCTTTACACCAAATGGCGATGGACTGAATGATATTTTCTTCCCCACACCTGTTGGTATCAGAAGTACCGATTATTTCCGTGTATTTGACCGCTTTGGGGCATTGATGTACCAGACAAAGGAATGGCTAAAGGGCTGGGATGGAAAACTAAAAGGCAAACCGGCCTCATCAGGCACTTATGTGTGGATGATAAAAGGAATTGATAAAAACGGAAGCGTGGTGGAAATGAAAGGCACGGTAATTTTGTTAAGATAGAAGAAAGTTAAAAGTCAAAATTAAAAAGTCAAAAAAAACAGAACATACGGGTTCAACCTTTTGATTTTTAAATTTTGACTTTTTAATTATTCAACCTGCCGTTTCTGTATCAAGCACTGCAATTGTTTTTAAGTAGAAAGAATAGGCTTCTTCCGGTGAAGCACCAATACAAACCATACCCATTTTTCCATACTGTGATAAGGCCCCTATCATGTGAAACATAACGCCTTTTTGAGTAGCTCCGTCAAAATGCAGCCCATGAAACATGGCAATATCAATCAAATCCTGCGGGGTAAGACCTTTGTATGCGTTGCTTTGTACATTATCAGATGCATAATAAGAAAGCTGTTGCCCATTAGCTGTTTCAAAAATACCCGTCGTTTCGTTGTAATTGCCATCGGTTAAAAACTGCAGCATTAAAAAGGGATGAGTTGTTCCGCCTTTACGCAGATTTATTTCTATGGCATAATGTTTCCAGCAATCATTTTCTTTTACCGAAATAAAATCAATACTGAACCTGCCCAGCACACCTTCATCTTTCAAAACGGCTGAAATGGTTTTTCCCATTGCTCCAATCTCAGCCCTGTAATCTTCATCAGCCGGAAAATGAGCGCCAACAAAAACCTGTCCATCTTCGCCTTTCAGCACCTGGTCGTGTGTGGAAATAATATCCACTTCTCCTCTTGGATTTATTCTGCATTGAACCGATGGAGAAGTTTTTACATCGCCCTCTATAAAAGCCTCCACTATTCCTTCCATCAACACAAATTTTTCCATAAACTTATCGGTAGTCAAATCTTTTGCTACAGGTTTAATGGCATCATGCAGGTTATGATGTATCCAGTTGTACATGGCTTTGCCCGTAAGATTTTCAGGATATTTCAATATGGCATTACCTTCGCCTGAAAAACCATCATTCAATTTGATAACAGCTTTTTTTATATGCGGGTGCATATCTTTTAAAGCTGCTACTGCATGAACAATGTCATCGTAACAGGTTAAATTTTCGGCACCCGGTGGCATTGGCATACAGGCTTTCATAAAAACACGACGACTACCACTTTTGGTGCCCATATAAACTAAAGAAGGATCGCAACCATAAATGGGAATACCCAGGTGAACTGCTAAAGTTCTTTCCAATGCAGTAGTATTAAAGCAGGCTATATGGGCTACATTACCTGCAGGAATGGCTTTTTTTATCCGTTCAATCAGCCTGGGCCTTTGCAAAATTTTTTCGGTAAGTGGTATGGCAGCAGTATCATAACAACTGATCAGCGTTAATCTTTCTCTTGCATGATAACCTGTTATACCGGGCAGCAGGTGTAAATAATAATCAATAATCACAGGATCAATGGGTGTACTGCTTACATACACCACATTTGCCCTGGGCATACGCAACAGCATCAGCAGGCAAAGTAATCTTTCTTCATAATACAAGGCACCGTCAACTTTGGCCAGTACTTCCTGGTCGAGCGACAGGCTGGGTATTACAACAATAGTTTTAGGTGCCAGGTTGTCCGGAAAAAATAATTCAAACTGATTGGCAAAACCTTGCTGTATCTTTTCAAAAGCTTCAAGTTCGGCTGCTGATCCTGGTACAGGCTTACATTCTCTGCAATAATTGAAAAGAATTTGTGCAGGCTTTAAATCCAGGTTATCAATTTGCATAACTCTCATTTTATGGAAATACAAGTTGCTTAAAAAGGCATCATTTTAAAATGAGATAAGTCATACCTTTTGCCGAGTTAGATCATCTTATTATAATTATAATCACTCTATTTTCATTTTTAATCCACAATCGTTAATAAATATTGAGGATTCGTTAAAACATCTGCTTTTAAAAAATTGTTATGTTTGTATATGAACTGGACAGAAAAAAAATCCATCCGTATTGCCATATTGGATATGTACGAAGGTTTTACCAATCAGGGCATGCGCTGTATCCGTGAAATCCTCAATCAGTTTGGCGAAACCAATCACCTCGATTTAACCTGGGATGAATTTGAAGTACGTTTGGAAAAACAGGTTCCCGATCTCA